>JAGHVC010000236.1 GCA_018064505.1 Candidatus Minthosoma caballi
CTTTAGCTCAGTTGGCCAGAGCACGTGATTTGTAATCTCGGGGTCGTTGGTTCGAATCCGACAAGAGGCTCTACTTAAACTAAAGTTCAGTTATAACTGAATTTTATGTAAAAATAAAATAGTTCTCTCTGGAGAGGTGGCGGAATGGTAGACGCGCTACTTTGAGGGGGTAGTGTCCTCAGGACGTGGGAGTTCGAGTCTCCTCCTCTTCACGAAAGAATAAAATAATGCTTCAGTAGCTCAGTTGGTTAGAGCACATGACTGTTAATCATGGGGTCGTTGGTTCAAGCCCATCCTGGAGCGCAACATAAAAGACACTATGCGTCCTTAGCTCAGTTGGTAGAGCAATTGACTCTTAATCAATGGGTCCAGGGTTCGAGCCCCTGAGGGCGTACAAGTTTGACCAACTATTTAGTAGTGTCTTGGAGAGATGGCAGAGTGGTCGAATGCACCGGTCTTGAAAACCGGCGTACTGTCATGGTACCGGGGGTTCGAATCCCTCTCTCTCCGCAGAGGAAGCAGTAATGCTTCCTTTTTTTTGTTTCACAAAACATGTGTAAAATGTTTGATCAGGGGTGATAGTCCTTGCTCATGTTGTCATTTTCTATACATATATAGGGTAAATAGACTGTTTGAAATAATAGTAAAATGGAGAAATCACATATAGAGGCGGCTGTTGCTAAGTATTGTTCTGCTCATGGCTATGATAGGCTATCAGTTCGTGCTGCAATGTTTGATATGGATGGAGTATTGTTTGACTCCATGAAGAATCATGCGTATTCATGGCATGAAACAATGAAGCATTTTGGCTTTGATTTGCCTGAATGGGAAGCGTACATGCACGAAGGGAGAACGGGAGCTGGCACAATTAATATTGTGTCTAATAGAGAACGAGGTCATGATGCAACAGAAGAAGAAATCGCCAGTATTTATAAGTATAAGAGTGATTTGTTTAGCACAAGACCTACTGCTCCAAGAATGCCTGGTTCTTATGAACTGTTGACTAAGGTGAAAGAGTGTGGAGTCACGCCATTGGTAGTGACGGGATCAGGTCAGGTTACTTTGCTTGAGAGGCTAAACAGAAATTTCCCTAATATATTTTGCAAAGATTTGATGGTGACAGCTTTCGATGTGAAATACGGGAAGCCAAATCCAGAGCCTTATCTTATGGGAATGGAAAAGATGAAAGCAGTTAGCAAGGAATCGCTTTCTGAGAATAATTTTATTGTGGTAGAGAATGCCCCGCTTGGAGTGCAAGCTGGCGTTGCTGCAGGAGTGTTCACTATTGCTGTGAATACAGGTCCTTTGCCTGATGATGCATTGCTTAGCCAAGGAGCTAATATCCTCTTTCATTCAATGCAGGAATTCTGTGATAATTGGGAGATGGTAGCAGAGGTGTTAGGTGTAGTAGAATAGCGTGACTCCTGCTTAAATCCCTAAAATATTTCGTATTGCAAACCAAATAAAATACAAACAAAGGTAGGTATAGGCTACAAACCTATTACCTACCTTTGCGTTTATTGTTTCTCTAGCTTCGTTGCCCTTTGGTAATATCCATCCAATGAAAAGGATGATGAGGTAGGGAAGGGCTATGACGAGAAAATAGTTGTATGCAAATGCTTCGGCAATATTGCCATTAAACAGGGCATGCATGAAGCGCTGAGCACCACAAGAAGGACAACTCAGGGTTGTAAGCATCTTTATAGGGCATTTGGGAACAAATACGGAATTTGCAGGAACGACATTATAATAAACAGCAACGAGGGCCGCAATAACAGCTGCTGAGATGCCGATTCGTTTCCACATACCTTAGTTTTGCCTGTTTTCTTTCAAATGTGGCTTGGATTTGTTTTATTTATTAAAATCCGCTAAATCCACTGCTTGCAGCTGCTCCTGCAATGGCTACAACATAAATAATGATGTAAATGATACTTCCTACAACCGAAAGGATCGCACCCCAAAGCGCCCAGTTCTTTGCGCTTTTTGCAGATTCAATCGCTCCAGCATAATCTTGGCGGTTGTATTTTGTGTCAACATCATTAGCCTTGATGATGGCGACAATGCCTAAAGGCAAACAGCATAGTACTGTACAAAGGATAGCCCAAACCAAATTGTTGTCTGGTTTAGGAGGTATATTATTGCTTATATTGCTTCCCTGAGTAGCTGCTGTTGCTTGTGGTGTAACTACAGGCTGGATAACAACAGTTTGAGGAGCAGCGACAGGTTGCTGTACTGGTTGTTGCACAGGTTGCTGTACAGGTTGAGCAACTGGCTGTGGAGTGACAGGTGCTGCAGCCTGAGTAGGTATTGGTTGTGTAGGCATTGATGCAGGTGGAGGAGGTGGAAGTGGAGATCCGAAATATTCAGAGAGGTCTGACACGGAAGACGCTATTTGCCATTCTTCCATTCCTTCTGCCCAAACAAGTGTTGAGTCAGTTACGCCAGCAAACTTAAGTTCATTAGCAGGGACAGGTCCCTTTTGTGTATTGCTACTGTCGAGGAAATAATAATTCTTCATTGTTGTTAATTTCTATTGTTTTGTGCAAAACTACAACATTTTCTCCGATTCAGCAAAGAAAATGAACACTTTTTTTGCAATGATTGCTATTTGTTCGATTTTTTCAGCATTATGCCATTGATTATTCTTCCAGGGCAATTCTTTCTTGCAGAGTGAAAGCGGTTGAAGTTCAAGAAGGTGTCAATGCCTGAGACAAAAATGTTTTCTTCTTTTACGCCTTTGCTAATGAGTTGCAATTTGTTGCACTCCCAGAGGTCGATGTGCCATTTCTCTGGCTGCGTTGGCGTTGGCTTTGAGTTTGGGTAGCGCTTTGCTATGGCTTTCATGTCAAATCCGTATTGCTCAAACTCAGCATAGACTTCGTCTCCAATCTCGAATGATTCAGGGCCAATGCCAGGCCCAATAACAGCCTTTAGATTGGCAGGGTTAATTCCATATTTCTCGCAAAGAAAATCAATGTTTGCTTCAACAATGCGTTTGCGAGTGCCCTTCCAGCCTGCATGCACCGCAGAAACAACATTGTTTTCCTCATCCCATAACAGTACAGGGATGCAGTCTGCAGTTTTCACGCAAACGCAAACATTCGTCAGGTTGGTGCATAAAGCATCTACCCCATCCATGAGGATTGTTTGTTCTAATGCATTCAAGCTTAGAAAATCTTCGTCAATAATTTGTGTCTTAGTGCCATGTACCTGGTGATGAGGCAAAAAGAGCATGCTGTCAGAAGGAAAACTCTTGTTCCCATCTACCGAATCACCGCCCTCTCTCTCTGTGGAAAAGGCGGTGATTGTTGGTGGAGTGTTGTAAATAAGCATAACGATTATTTTTGTTCTGTATATTTACTTATCTCTTTATTCTTATTTTTGTTCAGTATATTCAAAGTCATCAAGGTCCTCGACATCTTCGGCGTCTTCGATGTCGATGTACTCAATCTCATCTTCGTCGAAGTCATCAATGAGTTCTTCGTCGCTGATGCCGTCTTCGTACACAACCTCTTTGTCTTCTTCCCAGCCCTCGTCATCATCGTTGGCAAAGTCGTCAAGATAGGCAAAGTTCTTATTGGCGTGGACCACAGTGTCTTGAGTGTTTATTGCTGCAATCTTGTTGCTCTCGCTGTTCATCTCTTTCCAAAGCATATCCTTCAATTGCTGAAGGTTGAAGCCAGAGACAGCGCTTATGAACACAACAGGCAAGTCTGTAGGAAGATTCTCTTTCAGCATATCGAAGAGTTCCTCGTCTTGCCCCAGAAGGTCGCACTTCGTGATTGCGAGCACTCGTCCTTTATCAAGAAGATCAGGATTGAATTGAGCTAGCTCATTTAGAAGTATTTCATACTCCTTCTTGATGTCGTCAGTGTCAGCAGGAACCATGAACAACAACAGAGAGTTGCGCTCGATATGGCGAAGGAATCTGAGTCCAAGTCCTCGTCCTTCACTTGCTCCTTCAATGATTCCAGGAATATCTGCAATTACGAACGAACGGCCATCACGGTAAGGCACAATGCCGAGCGATGGCTCAAGAGTTGTGAAAGGGTAGTTGCCAATCTTTGGCTTTGCTGATGAGAGTGAGTTTACGAGTGTAGATTTTCCTGCATTAGGGAATCCAACAAGACCAACATCAGCAAGAAGCTTGAGCTCAAGAATAACTGCCATTTCCTGCATAGGCTCACCAGGCTGCGCATAGCGAGGAGCTTGGTTTGTTGGTGTGCAGAAATTGAAGTTGCCCAGTCCTCCACGACCGCCACGAAGAAGGATTACTTCCTGTCCGTGTTCAGTCACATCGCAGATGTACTCGCCAGTCTCAGCATTATATACAACTGTTCCGCAAGGCACTTCGATATACTTATCTGCACCTTGCTTTCCTGTACTCTTGCTCTTAGAGCCGTTGCCGCCATGTTCAGCACGAATGTGTCGGTCATAGCGTAAGTGCAACAGAGTCCAATAGTTACGATTGCCTTTCAAAATGATGTGACCGCCTCGCCCTCCATTACCTCCGTCTGGTCCGCCTTTTGGCAGGTACTTTGCACGGTGCATGTGGGTAGAGCCTCGTCCGCCTCGTCCTGAGCGGCAAAAGATTTTTACATAATCAATGAAATTTGAGTCTTGTGCCATAAGGAAAAATGAATAGTGAAAAATGAATAGTGAATAATCTAAGTTACATTAAGCTTTTGCTTGCTTGCAATAACATACAGTTGCTATGAATTGTGTTATGCCAAGTAACTTAGATTATTCACTTTTAATTATTCATTATTCACTTATATTAAGCGTTCTGAGCGTCGATTGTTGCGAAGATAGCAGCAAGCATCTGCTCCTTTGAAGGGTTCTGTGCCCACTCAAAAGTGTTGCGCATGCCTTCCTTCTCAAACCACTCAGCAAGAGGAGCTGTCTGGTTGTGATATACCTCGAAACGCTTCTTGATTGTTACTTCGTTGTCGTCGGCACGACCTTGTTCCTTAGCGCGATTGAGAAGGCGAGCCATAAGTACATCCTCACTAACTACGAGCTCAATCATCATGCCCATTTCGTGGCCGCGCTCAGCAAGCATTTTCTTGAGAGCCTCTGCCTGAGCAATTGTGCGTGGGAATCCGTCAAAGATAACGCCCTTTCCTGCAGGAAGAGTGTCGTAAGTCTTTGCGAGAATGTCAATCATGAGCTCGTCAGGGATGAGCTGTCCGTTATCGATGTAGCCCTTAGCAATCTTGCCAAGTTCTGTGCCGTTCTTGATTTCGCCACGGAGCACATCGCCTGTAGAGATGTGTCCCATTCCATATTTAGCAACGATTTCGTCGCTGTAAGTGCCCTTTCCTGAGCCAGGAGCACCGAAGATGATAATATTCTTCATTTTCTTTGTGTAATTGTATTTGATTAATTAGTGTTTGTTCAGAGTCATTTCACAACATAGATGTCCTTGTAGTTGCGGCCGAGGTCGTCATAGTCCAAACCGTAGCCAACAATGAATTCGTTAGGGATCTCCATTGCGCAGTATTTCACATCCAGCGGCACCGACAATTTGCCAGGCTTCATGAGCAAGCATGCAATCTCCACGCTTTTAGCCCCTTTGGCCTTGAACTTAGGCACTAGGTCTGCCATTGTTATGCCTGTGTCAACAATGTCCTCAACGATAATCACATCTCTGTCTTTAATGTCAACCGTCAGTCCGATAAGTTCTTTCACTTTGCCTGTAGAGCCCATCCCTTGATAAGAAGAAAACTTCCCGAAATGAATCTCGTGGTCAAAATTCAAGTGTCTCACAAGGTCTGCGGCAAAAACAAAAGCACCATTGAGTATGCCGACAAGAATAGGAGTCTTGCCTTTATAATCTGCATTGAGTTTTTCAGCAAGCGCGGCCACTCTGTCTTCAATCTGCTCATGCGAAATGAACAAATCAAATTGTTTATCTTTAATGGCTATCATTGTTTTCTGATTTGTGATATTTCTTGCAAAGCTACATAAAAAAACACGATTTTAATGTAAAAAACGGGATAAATGTGTGAAAAAGATAGATATAAACCAACATTTTAGTTAAAAAATATTAGTTTTATAACTTCTATTTACTATTTTTGCACCATGAAGATATTATCCGCAGCTCAAATAAAGAGCGTTGATGCATATACTATAGAGCATGAACATATCAGTTCCATCGATTTGATGGAGCGAGCTTCTCGTGCCATTGTAAACAAGATTTGCAGCAAGTGGAATACAAAAACCATTGTTAAAATCTTTGCAGGCCCAGGTAACAACGGAGGCGATGCATTAGCAGTGGCTCGAATGCTCGGCGAGTTAAGTTTCAAAGTGTATGTTTATCTCTTCAACACTGGCGAACAACTGTCTCCAGATTGTATGAAGAACAAACAGCGCCTGCTCGACTATCAGACAGAGTCACATAACTACGGCCCTAATGGCGTGGAGTTTGTCGAGGTTACAAACTCATTCACACCTCCAAAGCTCGAAGAGGGGGATTTGGTCATTGACGGATTGTTTGGCACAGGATTGTCTCGCCCTCTCAATGGTGGATTCGCATCAGTGGTGAAGTACATCAATGCAGCACCTGCGACCGTGGTTGCTATCGATGTTCCTTCAGGCTTGATGTGTGAGGATAATACCTACAATGTGATGAATCATGTCATTCAGGCTGATTTCACATTCACATTCCAGAATCCAAAGCTTGCTTTCTTTTTCCCGGAGAACGAACAATATGTAGGTCAGTGGGAAGTGCTGGATATTGGACTTAAAGATCCAGAAACAGAACTTACTCAAACTCCATATTTCTTCACCGAGGGAGCTGATATGGCATCGTTGTTAAAGACGCGCTCAAAGTTTGCTCACAAGGGTAGTGTTGGCAACGCACTTCTTATTGCTGGCAAGAAAGGAATGGCCGGAGCAGCAATCCTTTCTTCTAAAGCTTGTTTGCGTGGAGGTGTCGGTAAGCTAACTGTCCACACTCCCGAGGCGAATGTTCCAGTATTGCAGATTTCGGTTCCTGAGGCGGTGGTTGAGGCTGACACCGACCCAAACTGCTTCAGTCAGTCGTTCGACACTCATCAGTACGATGCAATGGCAATAGGTCCAGGCATTGGTACCGAATCGTACACTGTTCAGGCTTTCATTGAGCAGGTCACAATGTCAAAGTGCCCTATGGTGATTGATGCTGATGCTCTTAACATTCTTGGCTCTCATCGTGGATGGATAAATCAGCTTCCTCGCAAGTCGGTGCTTACGCCTCACAAGAAAGAGTTGTTTGGGCTGATAAGCACAACACGCAATTCTTACGAAGAGCTTGAACGCACTCGGGAGCTTTGTGCTCGTCAGCAGATATACATCGTAATAAAGGGGGCTTATTCAGCGGTAGTCACTCCTGAAGGAGCTGTCTATTTCAATTCGACTGGCAATCCAGGCATGGCAACAGCTGGAAGCGGCGATGTGCTTACAGGCATCATACTTGCTTTGCTTGCACAAGGCTATGGCAGCGAACCATCGGCTCGTCTTGGAGTCTATCTGCATGGTTTAGCTGGTGACCTTGCTGCTGCAGAACTCGGATATGAGGGATTGATTTCAAGTGATATTATTGAGAAATTGCCATACGCATTCAAGACTTTGAAAGGAACAAAATAGAAATGAAAAAGATTATTATTGCGTTGATGACTTTGTTTCCTCTTGCTGCTACAGCTCAGACGCAGGTGGCACAGTTCAACCCAGGCATTGCTGCAGAGGGTGTGAACTATGCTTTGCCAAAAACGGTGCTGAAAGCAGAGGTAACGGCAATAAAGACTGTTTATACCCCTGGTGAGTTTGCAAAATACGCAAACAGATACTTACACATCTCAAATGTGAGTTCAGAGCCAGAAGTCGCATGGAAGATAGTGAAGGCTGAAGTGTATCAAGAGGGCACTCCTGACACCTTGAAATGCTTTACTGTCAAGTTGAAAGACAAAACCATTGCGCCTATGGTGCAGCTGACTAACAGTGGAATCTTAGTTTCTGTGAATACAAATCAAGATATAACAGAAAGAAAAATTGCTGCATCAACATCTTCAAACCACAAACTTGATGCGCGTCAGTACCTCACGGAGGATATTTTGGCTGCAACATCCACTGCAAAGATGGCAGAACTTACTGCTCAGGAAATTCTTGACATCCGTGAGAGCAAGAATGCCATTAAGCGTGGGCAAGTAGAATCAATGCCTCAGGATGGTGCCTCGCTAAAGATAGTGCTTGATGAACTTAATCGTCAGGAAGAAGCTCTCACGCAGTTGTTTGTGGGATATTGCGACACCACAACTTGTTCAAAGATTTATTCCATTTTGCCAGAAGGCGACATTGACAGCAAGGTGCTCTTCCGTTTCTCGAAGAAGCTTGGATTTGTCGATGCCGACGATCTTGCAGGTTCTCCATACTGCATTAGCGTGAAGGATCAGCACACAGTGTCGCTTCCAAGCGAGAAGGATGCGGCAAAGCGAAAGATTCAAGGACTGGTTTACAACATGCCGAGCATGGCAAAGGTGACGCTTTCAGGAAAAGAAATCAACATCTCTAATGACATGCCATTTGCGCAGTTTGGCACAATCGACATGCTCAATCCGACGCTCTTTAACAAGGGAGTGTCAACAAAGGTGTCGTTCAATCCTGCCACAGGCGGCATCACGC
>JAGHVC010000115.1 GCA_018064505.1 Candidatus Minthosoma caballi
AAGAAGGAAGAGGGTGGTCGTCACACTCCATTCAAGAATCACTATCGTCCACAGTTCTACCTCCGTACAATGGACTGTACAGGTGAGATCTCTCTCCCAGACGGAGTAGAAATGGTAATGCCAGGTGACAATGTTGAGATCAAGGTAGCTCTTATCTACCCAGTAGCTCTCAATGTAGGTCTTCGTTTCGCTATCCGCGAAGGTGGTCGTACAGTTGGTTCTGGTCAGATCACAGAAGTTTACGATTAATCAAAAGATTCTTTCAGCGGCTTAGCCGTAGGAAATATCAAATAGATAATCTTATAGGGCGCAAGCAGCCTCAGAGTTGTTTGCACCCTTAATTACGGGAATAGCTTAGTTGGTAGAGTGTCGGTCTCCAAAACCGAAGGTCGGGGGTTCGAGCCCCTCTTCCCGTGCAAAAATGTAAGAATATGAACACTATTATAACATATTGCAAAGAATCCTACGATGAACTTGTTCACAAGGTGACTTGGCCTACATACAAAGAGTTGACTTCACAGGCGGTACTCGTTTTAGTTGCTTCCATCATCATCGCTTTGTTGGTCTTTGTCGTAGATACAGCTTTCGAAGAGCTCATGAAGCTAGTTTATTCACTCTTTAACTAAAACGAGGAGGAGGTATAGACTATGGCTGAAATAGAAAAGAAGTGGTATGTACTTAAAGCAATGAGTGGTAAGGAAATCAATGTCAAGGAATACATTGAACTTGACATGAAGAACCACGGTTACGATAAGTATGTCACTCAGATTCTTGTCCCTACAGAAAACTATGTCAAGATTGGTGCGAATAATAAGCGCATCCCTATGAAGAGAAATCTTCTTCCTGGCTATGTTCTTGTGGAGGCGGCTCTCGTTGGTGAAATTCCTCACATGCTTCGCAACACTCCGAATGTGCTTGGTTTCCTTGGTGGAACAGACAAGCCAATTCCTGTTCGCCAATCTGAGGTCAATAGAATGCTCGGTATTGGTGTGGAATCAGAAGAGGCTGCTGAAGCTGCAGTGAAGGTTGACTTCCTTATCGGTGAGTCTATCAAGGTTAATGATGGACCATTCTCTGGCTTTGACGGTACAGTGGAGGAAGTTAGCTACGACAAACAAAAACTTAAAGTATCGGTCATGATTTTCGGCAGACCAAATCCTGTCGAACTCAGCTTTGCACAAGTTACTAAGAATGCTGACTGATTGTTACGCAGTCGTGTTCTTCATTCGTCAAATTTATAAAAATTGAATTAAAATGGCTAAAGAAGTTGCTGGATTAATCAAATTACAGATTAAGGGTGGCGCTGCAAATCCATCACCTCCAGTAGGACCTGCACTTGGTTCTAAGGGAATCAACATCATGGATTTCTGTAAAGCATTCAACGCCAGAACTCAGGATAAGGCAGGCAAGGTTCTTCCTGTTGTTATCACTTACTATGCTGATAAGTCATACGATTTCGTTGTAAAGACTCCACCAGCTGCAGTACAGCTCATGGAAGTTGCTAAGGTAAAGGGTGGTTCTGCTGAGCCTAACCGTAAGAAGATTGCCGAGGTTACATGGGATCAGATTCGTACTATCGCAGAAGATAAGATGCCTGACCTGAATTGCTTTACTGTTGAGTCTGCGATGTCTATGATTGCAGGCACAGCAAGAAGTATGGGTATTACAGTAAAAGGAGAATTCCCTGGTAAATAATTAAAAATTCAATCAAGATGAAACTTACAAAAAATCAGAAAGCATACGCTGACAAGGTTGAAACAGGGAAGGAATACACTCTCGCTGAGGCTTCACAGCTTGTGAAGGACATCACTTTCACAAAGTTTGATGCTTCTCTCGACATCGACATCCGTCTTGGCGTTGACCC
>JAGHVC010000229.1 GCA_018064505.1 Candidatus Minthosoma caballi
TAAATTCAAATTTAATCACTGAAAAAACCAAGAATGATGAGAAAAGTTATTTTGACATTTTTTGTTGCAATAGTTTTTGTGCTATATGCAGATGCTGAGAATCCTGTGATATTGCATCCTACATCATTAGGAAAGAACTCTGAGCATCATCAACTTCCTCGTACCCCAATCCTCATGCCCGAAGTCTTTATCGACGGCAACACCCTCACCTTCGATGCAACTTGCATCGGCAGCGTAATCTGCCTCGTGCAGGATGGTGCAATCGTGTATTCTGCCATCATTGGCGAGGACTGCACAATCATTCTTCCCGACTATCTCACAGGAATATTCGAACTCCAGCTGCAGCGAGGCTCAATCGCATTTGTTGGCGAGATAGAATTGTAAAGTCATATATTCCCCTATAATGAGAAATATTTTCAACAATTTAACAATATAGTTATGAAATCTCTGTTATTGTTGCTTTCTTTGCTGACATTGTCAATGAGTGTCCATGCTCAGGTCAGCAAGGAACAGCTTAAGAAAAGGAAGAAAATCATTAAGCAGTATTCTCGCAAGGGCGATCCTCTGATTTATTTCAATGACAGGAGGCGTATTACGGTGAAAGAGTTTTTTGATGCCCCAGGCACCATAGTTACCACTTCTTCCGATGTGCTGCTTGATGACGAAAGCAAGGCAAAGCGGACGGTCATCTTTGTGAGCACACGCGAATATTTGGATTCGTGCTATCTGGAGCGTCGAAAGCTGATAGCCGAGAACTATAAAAGGCACGAGATGGATTTCTTCTTTGGCAGTGAGTATCCTCTCATCCTCCTTGATGGCATGGAAATAAGTAGGGATGAATACATAAGCATGGGTGAGGATAAGGTGGCATTTGCGAATTTCTATCTTTCTGATTTCGTTAAGGAGAATTATGCCCCTAATGGCATGGTTTATGTATGCTCAAGGGCTAAGGCTGAACCGCTGACATACAATAAGGTGCTTCCGCTGCCTGTTAATGGTCGCAATTATATTGACGAGTTAGAGCGCATGTGTGGTGGATTCTATATAGCTGATCCATCAAGAAATGGCGCAGACAGTTTCTTAAAGAAGAAAGTGTTAGAGTGTTCTGATTCTTTAGGCAATGGGGTTACAGCTACTCTGGTGGTGTCTTGCAAGGTTGATACGGAAGGCAAAGTGAGCCCAATAGTTGTGGAAAGGATGGAGAATGCAAACGAGCAGGCAATGGCAATGAAAGACAAACTTATAGCTTTGTCGAAAAAGATGATTGATGAACTCCCTGCTTGGGAACCTTGTGAGGAAATGCTGTATAATTCCGTGACAAACGACTATGAGTATGATAGGAGAGCGTACACTGTCCGGATTTATGTCAAATTTGGTGATACGCCAACACTCATCAAGCCAGCTCATTGAATAGATCTGGCAAAAAGCGTAATTGACAGCATTGGTTCTGCAAAAAGTCATAGCACAAACCAGAGCACACAGAAGTACAAGTACAACGGCAAGGAGTATGACACTATGCATGGCTTGAACCAGTATGACTACGGGGCTCGCCAGTATGA
>JAGHVC010000225.1 GCA_018064505.1 Candidatus Minthosoma caballi
GTGGGTAGATGTATGTGTTACGCACCATGAACTCCTTGAGGATATCGTTCTGGATAGTACCAGCCATCTCCTCGAGCTTAGCACCCTGCTCAAGACCTGCATTGATGTAGAATGCAAGAACTGGGAGTACACCACCGTTCATTGTCATAGATACAGACATCTTGTTCAATGGAATACCTGCGAAGAGAACCTTCATGTTCTCGAGCGAACAGATTGATACACCAGCCTTACCAACATCACCAACCACACGAGCGTTGTCTGGGTCGTAACCACGGTGAGTAGGGAGGTCGAATGCAACCGAAAGACCCTTCTGTCCTGAAGCCAAGTTACGGCGATAGAATGCGTTAGACTCCTCAGCAGTAGAGAAACCTGCGTACTGACGGATAGTCCAAGGACGGAATGGGTACATCATTGAGTAAGGACCACGGAGGTAAGGAGGAATACCTGCAGCGAAGTCAAGGTGCTCCATGCCTTCGAGGTCTTCCTTTGTATATACTGGCTGAATGTCAATCTGCTCTGGAGTACGCCAGTTAGCTGAAATGCCATTCTCTTTCTGCCACTGCTGACCATTCTTTGCTTCAATGCCAGCGTAGATATCAATTGAATTAAAATCTTTTCTTGCCATGAGAATTGAGTTTTTGAGTTTTTGAGTTTTTGAGTTTTTGAGTTTCATGTTCCTAATTAAAGAACTTACAAACTTACAAACTCACAAACTTACAAACTTAGATTCCGAGTTTAGCATTGTACTCCTTGAGAGTGCCGAGCTGGTTAGACTTAACATTGATGAAGTTCTCGATACCTGCAGCCTTGAGATCCTCAGAGCAAGCAGGAGCACCAGCAACTACATACATTGCACGACCGTTGAGGTACTGATATGCTGGGATAGCGTATTCTGCGTACTCGTCGTCAGAAGAGCAGATTACTACGATGTCAGCACCTGCAGCGAGAGCTGCGTCAACACCTTCTTCTACAGTCTTGAAGCCGAGGTTGTCGATAACCTTGTAGCCTGCTGCAGCGAGGAAGTTGCAAGAGAACTGTGCACGAGCCTGACGCATAGCGAGGTTGCCGATAGTGAGCATGAATGCAACTGGCTGCTTTGCAGCTGCCTCTGTAGCGAGACGGAGGTTCTCGAAGTCTGAAGCCATGCGAGCTGTGCAGAGCTTAGCGATTTCGCCCTCAGCAACTTCGCATCCGCAAGTGCAAGTAGCGTTGATTGGCTTCTTGCCCTCTGAAACCTCTGTGAAGTTAGGGAACTGGTTAGTACCGAGGATGAACTCCTTGCGCTTAGCAGTATCTTCGTGACGCTTCTTGTTTGAAGCGTTAACTGCGTTCTGGATGTTGCCCTTGAGTGACTCAGCGAGGAAACCACCTTCGTTCTCAACAGCGAGGAAGAGCTTCCAACCTTCCTGAGCGATAGCGTCAGTGAGGTGCTCGATAGTGTATGAACCACCTGCTACATCGACAAGCTTATCGAAGTGAGCCTCTTCCTTGAGGAGGAGCTGCTGGTTGCGAGCGATGCGCTCAGCAAACTCTGTTGGCTGCTCGTATGGAGTGTCGAATGGAGTAACTACGATAGAGTCAACATTTGCGATAGAAGCAGACATTGCCTCTGTCTGTGAACGGAGAAGGTTCACATATGAGTCGAATACTGTCTGGTTGTACTCAGAAGTGATAGCGCAAACATGCATCTTGCAAGCGCAGTCGCACTTAGGCTCGAACTGCTTAACAATCTGTGCCCAAAGCATACGAGCAGCGCGGAACTTAGCGATCTCCATGAAGTAGTTGTCGCTAACGCCCATATTGAACTTAATGCGGTGAGCTGCCTTGTCAACATCGATGCCCATGTCAACGAGCTGCTGGAGATACTCAGCACCCCAAGCAAGAGCATAACCGAGCTCCTGATAGATGTAAGCGCCGCAGTTGTTGAGAGTAGCAGAGTTTACATTGATGCACTTGTAGCCAGGGAGCTCAGCAAGAGCCTCGATGAGTGGCTTAGCTTCAGCGATTACTGCTGACTTGTCCTTGCCCTTGAGGAGAATCTTGTTGATTGGGTCGAAGTTGATAGAACCCTTGAGCTCAGCGAGTGGGTAGTTGTTCTCCTTGAAGTACTCAACGAGAATCTTAGCGAGTTCAACAGCCTTGCACTGGCAAGTAGTGAAGTTGAGCTCTACATACTGTGGAAGGATGCCGTTGAGGAGGTCAGCGATGAACTCCTTGCTTACCTTCTCACCTGCAAAGTCGAAGCCGATTGAGTCAACGCCCTTGTTGAGGATGTCGAGAGCCTTCTCATTTGCAGCCTTTGGACACTCAACAGAAATGTTCTGACGAACATACCAGAGGTTGTTGTCCTTCTTGTTACCGCGAACGAATGGGAATTCGCCTGGGAGAGAGTTTACTGCCTTGAGGTTCTCATTGTCCTCACGACGGTAGAAAGGCTGTACATTGAAGCCTTCATTGGTTCTCCAAACCATCTTCTTGTTGAAGTCAGCGCCCTTGAGGTCAACCTCAATCTTTGCCAACCACTCTTCAGTGGTAGGGGCCTGGAACTCCGAGAAGAGTTTTTCCTGATTATTAGCCATAAAATATCGTTTAAAGTTTTTGATGTGTTTTGCAATATCAATATTTCTTATTCATAAAATTGTTTTATGTCAAAGAACTCGCAAAGGTAACAATTATTTTATGATAGCACAAAATAAAACCGAGAAAAATGTAGAAAACTCTGCTTTTTATAAAATAAAAGCTGGGAAAAGTAATTTAAACCTCTCCCAGCTTATGCCTTGTAGCACTTTTAGCTTACGCCTTGTATCGATTGTGCGGTATGCCTTGTATCGACCGTGCGTTGCGCCTTGTACCGCACAAGTGTTATGCTCGATATGCTGTGAACGAAACAAGGCAAGCCATTTTATTTATGTTTCTTTATATTCAAAACGATCTGCGAAATGCATGTTCAACTTGCAATAGTTTGTTATTTGCTGACGCTATTCAGCCTTTCAATAGCTTTCAAAATAAGGTCTTTTGTGCCAGAACCATCGTTCACATACGAGATGACCATCTCGGCATAATCGATAGCTTCGCGAAGCTCTGTACTCTTTGAGGCTGTATGCTTCTTTTCGTCGAGTAAAGGAAGAAGCTTCTGCAGATCCTCTGGCTCTGCGAGATTTCCAGGACGCATGCTGTTGATTGCAACATTTAGGAGTGTTGCTTTAGCATTAATGTCTTCTTGATTTACGCTCTTTGTTGCATTAGCCTTGAAATCCTTTGCTTGTGAAACAGCCTGAACCATGCGAGAATATCCATTCTCTGCCCATGGTGCGTGAGCTGGCACTTTTACCTCGAGAGCATTCCATGCGTTCTGTGCGTCAATGCGCTCTTGTGCCACTTGAAGAGCTTCGTCGAGTGCTGTGAAGTCTGGTTTTGAAGAGCTTGACTTCTTAGCAGTTGTGGCAACATTGAGACGGAGGTAGTGAGTGCTGTGTCCTGTGTGGTAGTAGTCTGGCTGGAAAGTGATAGACTTAGCGTTCTCACCTGTTGTGTTGAGCGTGAGAGTGTAGAGATTTCCATTAAAGCCAGTATCAGAGCTTGCTCCATTAAGAGTTATGTTGCTGAGATTTGAGTTCAGCTTAAACTCTGCCTCATTCCAGTTGTGTATATCTGGTGTTGCCATCGCGAGAGGTCCATACATAAGTGTGCCTACCCATTCTGGCGAGAATCGTGTGCTTGTTTCGTTCTTTCCTGTAGCAGCAATTTCCATTTTGTCAGGTCCGAAATTGATGTGCTTTGTGAATGGCATGATGACTTCTACAACATCATTCTCTGACCACTCACGCTCTGCAATTTCAAAATATGAACATGGCTGATAGCTCTTTGCTAATGATTTTCCATTCAGCTTGATGTCAAAGCCTTGTGTGGCCCAATAAGGAACACGAAGCTTCATTGCAAACTTTCCTCCATTCACTTTGATAGTGCTATGCTCTGCAGGCCATTTGCACTCTTGAGTTAACTGTACATTCTTGTTGCTCCATGTTGCAATTGATGGAATGTAGAGTCCTATCCAAATTGTGTTGTCATTTACGAAATATGCAGCCTCTTGATACTTTACATGATTCTCCGAGCCAGTGCCTCCGCAGCATGTTGACTGAGGGGTTTCGCTGCCAAATGGCTTAATGGCATCCATACCTACTGCATACTGATAGCAAACGCCGTAGTTGGTAGGGTGTACAGAGCCGACAATTTGATTGTAAAGGCCTCTTTCGTAATAATCCATGTATCGAGCATCGTCAGGATCGAAGCAATTAAGGTCTTTTGTGAGTTTGAGCAAATTGTAAACGCAGCAAGTTTCGTTGATGTCAGGATTTGGGAACATGTTGCGCTGGCGATCAGACATTACGCTGGTGTTCATCGAGAGCATCTGAGTGTAAGGCTGACGCCACATTTCTCCATTTCCAACACCGCCCATGGCATATACATAACGCCCTTGAATCATGTTCCAGAAGTTGTATGCGAGGTTGTAATAGTAATGGTTGTTGTTCCCCAAATATGAACGAAGAGCACCAACAAACATAGGTATGTGCTGGTTAGCATGACGGGTGCGGATGTCATCAATGTTTTTTGACACAGGGTCGAAAAGAGCTGGGGTGTCAAAGCAATTAGCAGCTTCAAGGAGATGTGCTTTCTCTGATGGGTCGTTTACCATTTCTGAAAGACGAGAGAGAGACTCAGCCATACCGCCTACTTCGCCAGCGATGTACATGTTCCACATCTCGTAGCGGTTTCCAGGCTTAGCTTGGCGTTCACCCTTTGTGCCGTCACGCTTGATGTATGTGCGGTAATGCATTCGGTTCCAAACCCAAAGTCCCATGTCTTTAGCAATTTGCAATGCTTTGTCGCTAATCTGCTGGGTGGTTAGGTGACCTTCATCAATACTTACATTACTTGATGCAATGTTGTTGTCTTTTAATACATTAGCAATATCAATAAGACCAGCAAGCTGTTTGTGTACTGTGTAGTATGGTGCCCATACTCCTTGCTCGTTGTTGTAAGGAGAATACTTCTCAATCAAAGCACAATGTGAAGCAGGAATAGCGTTTATGTATCCATATCCATACTTTGCATAGTCCTTCTTGTGTTCATTCATGGCATCCCATGTGCCTTTCATTTCTAAGAGCTCAGCTTCTGGTGCATAGTCGCGAGCTTCACGATATCTTCCGAGTGTTTCATCATAAACGAATGTGCGTTCTTGGCATTCACGCAGTTCGTTCACCATTATTTCCATGCGACGAAGAAGTCCTTTTTTCTGCGAGGCATCTTGAGCTGAAGCATAAGCAAAAGCAAGAGCCGACATGTAGTGTCCAGTGCCGTGCCCCTTTAGCTTTGTTGTAGGAGAATCCCATCCGTCGGATTCAGTATATCCTTCTGTTGGAAGTCCGTATGTGTCGCGGTAATTGTATAGCTGCTGCGTGATGTCAAGCTCAAGGAGATGCTTGATGAGCATGTCTCGATTGTTGGTTAGTCGGTTGTTTCCTGTAATCTGCACAGCAGATAGCGGTAAAGGCTCTGCTTTGAATGCATTGGCAGGAACACTCCATGGTTCATTCACCACCTTCACGCTTGCAGAGATAGGGTAGCCGTTGGCAGATGTGTTGTCGCCAATGATGTAGCCTTGCACCTTGTACTCCTTGCCTGCAGGGTAAATGTCAGGGTTGGCTTGTTGCTGCTCTGCCGAAAGCAATGAGTTTGTCCAGCGCGTCTGTCTCCACTCGTGAGTGCCATCGCTGTAAGTAACCCAAACTTGGTAAGGAAGTCGTGGAACTGTGCCTGATGGTGTTTCTACATTCACAGGCTCTACTTTGACAATTGTTCTTTGTTTTTCTTTAGCTGATATTGGAGTTGCTAAAACCAATCCTAATGCTCCAATAATAATAGCTGTGTTAAGTTTGTTGTTCATATAGCAATCTAAAATGTTAATTTTGCGTCAAAGTTAAGTAATTATTGCATAAATCTTTTTCCCTTTACAAATTAATTGCGAAATTTGTATGATTTTTATACATTATAATACTAAATTTATATTTGCATGAACGGATTGTACACAATTCTTTTACTCATAGGCAGTAACATATTCATGACTCTAGCATGGTATGGCCATTTGAAAATGCAGCAAATGAATATAAGCAATAGCTGGCCTCTGATAGGCGTTATTGCTTTCTCATGGGCAATTGCTTTTTTTGAATATTCATTGCAAGTACCAGCTAACAAACTTGGTTTTATTGGCAACGGAGGCCCATTTTCATTGATGCAGCTGAAGGTTATTCAAGAAGTTATCTCTCTTGTCGTATTCACTGTGATAGCAGGCGTAATGTTTCAGGGTGAGCAATTGCATTGGAATCATGCAGTAGCATTCCTTTGCCTCATTGCTGCAGTGTATTTCGTTTTCCTTAAATAGCAAGTAGGTGTTCATAATTATTTTTATTAAAGAGTAGGGAAATTCCCCTTCATTGTAGGGGATTTATCTTTTGAATAGCAAAGATACTTCATAATTTTGCAGCGTGAAGAATTAAAATTACTAAAAATTTAACAATATGAAAAGATTATTAACTCTTGCATTGGCAATCGTTCCTCTGCTCGCAATGGCACAGGACGACATGTACTTCTCTTCTACTAAGAAAACAAAGGAAGCGAAGAAGCCTGCTGTTGTGACAGTGCAATCAGTAGAGCGTCCAGTTCTTGTTGACTACAATAGCAGCAAGCGCAGCGATGACGACTACAATCGCCGTTACAACTACAATGGTGCTTATCAAACAGGTGGGGGATACTACAGTGACTCAACAAATCTCGAAGCAAGCATCGATACCGTGTATGTGAGCGCTTACGACATGGATGACCCAGAGATTGACTATCGTTATTCTCGTCGCCTTGTCCGTTTCCATTCTCCACGCTACTATAGCCCTTACTACTGGGATGTAATGTATGGTTACGGTGCTTGGGATTATCTATATGATCCATATTATGATCCTTGGTATTATCATCACTATGGATGGGGTTACGGCTGGAGCTGGGGCCCATGGGATTGCTGGTACGGAGGCATCTGGGGTTGGCATCATCCATACCATTGGACTTATTGGGGATGGGGACCAGGCTGGAGTCACTATCACTATGTAGGTGGTCACATAGGAGGTTTCCGCAATCAGTTTGCTCAACCAAGAGGGCATTACAGAACTGTTGCTGGCAGAGGCTCAGGCTCTCGAGTACGCACAAATCCTTATGGAACAGCAAGCAGGGTAGGTACTCGCAGCGGTGCTATATCTCAGGGTGCTCGTTCTTCGATGCGCGGTGGCAGAGGAATGTCTGACGGAATTAGCCCAAATGCTACTGTTGGCAGAAGCCGTGGACAGTATAATTCAGGAGCAACAAGATCTGGCATGAGTACAAATGTAACTCGCCCATCTACAAATACTTATAGCCGCGGTCAGCAGACAACTACTTCAAGAAGCCGTTCAAGTGCTAATAGCAGCTATCAGACTCAGTCGCGCAGCACAACATCTCGCAGCAACAGCACTTACAACACACAAAGTCGCAGCAATAGCACTTACAGTGCGCCAAGTCGCAGCACAAGCTCTTATGGCGGTGGTGGCAGCTTCGGCGGTGGAGGTAGCTTCGGTGGTGGAGGCGGCAGCCGTGGTGGCGGCGGTGGCTTCGGCGGAGGCGGCGGTGGTGGCAGACGCTAAGCCATCACCATGCTCAAAGCCTTTTGAATGTATTTGTGTCTTCAAATGCCCCATACAGCAAGAGCTTATACAACCTTTTTAGTGATATATTATATAAGTAATAGAAATAATAATTGAAGATTATGAAGATATACGGAAAATACCTTTTGCTTGCAGCAATGGCTGGTGCTTCAACTGCTGCATTTGCTCAGGATAGCTATGACGCAGAGACTTTCTCTTCAAGTGACTTGAACGGCACAGCAAGATTCGTTGCAATGGGTGGTGCGCTTGGTGCCCTTGGCGGCGATCTCAGCGTGATGAGCACAAACCCTGCAGGCACAGCAATGTATCGTCGTGGCGATGTCTCTTTCACTGCAAGCGGATTGTTTGGCAACAAAGGTCAGCTTGGATTCGATAGCAGCAAGATGTCTTTGGATCAGGGTGGAATAGTGTTCACATTCGAAGAGAATGGCACAAGCAAGGGATTGCAGTTCATAAATTTCGGCATTAACTACCAGAAGAAAAAGAATTTCTTTGCCAACATCGGCACAGAAGTTGAGAATCTTAATGGCAATTTGTCTCAGACATTCCAGATTGCTGATTTGGCTAATGACAATGTTTATTATGGCAGTGACCCTTGGGGCACACTTGCTGACCTTTCTGCAGAGAGCAAGAAGCATGACGGCATTCTTTATCACTTTGACATGGATGAAGATGGTGAGCTTGACAAATACTTTGGTGTAGGGGCAAAGTCAGCCGACTATAAATCACATACTTATGGAGCTACCACTCAAGAAGATGTGAACCTCTCGTTCAATGTCAGCAATCAATTCTTCTACGGCCTCTCTCTTGGCGTGTATGACTTAGAGCGTAATAGGGAATCGCGCTATTCAGAGGTTGGCATGGATGGCTACGGCTATCAGATTAACAGCTGGTACAAAACTTCTGGCGATGGATTTGATGTTAAGCTCGGCTTCATTTGCCGTCCTATAGAAGAAAGCTCATTCCGATTTGGCGTCACAGTTCATACTCCTACATTCTATAATATGACTGATGCTAATGGCGCTACAATCTACTACCCAACAAATAGCAGCTATAGCCTTGACAATGGCAACTACGATTACAAATTCCGCACCCCATGGAAGTTTGGCGTGAACCTTGGTCATACAGTTGGCGACAATCTTGCCATTGGCGCAGAATGGGAGTATCAGGATTTGAGCACTACTCATTATAGCGACATTGACGGCTACAGCAACGAGTACTTTGAGAGTGTAAATGAATACACAAAAGAGACTCTCAAGGGTCAGCACACTTTCAAGGTAGGTTTGGAATACAAGCCAATAGACGATTTCTCTCTTCGTGCCGGCTACAATCTCGTGACAAGCCCATTCAAGGACAAAGCATTCCGCACACTCACATTTGATGGCCCTTACACAGAGACAGCTTTCACCAACTGGGGTGCAACAAACCGTTTCACATTCGGTCTCGGATATAAGTTCAAGGGTGGCTACTTCGATGTTGCTTACCAGTATCAGATGGTAAAGGGTGACTTCTATGCATTCGACAACTATGCAGAAGACATTACTGGAAATGCAATTTCAGAGTACTCTCTCTCTCCAACAAAAATAAACAACAATCGCAGCCAGCTTATGGCAACAATCGGTTTCCGTTTCTAACCATTAGCATAGCTGTGCATTCCTCCGAGGAGATAATTCACTCCGAAATAAGTCATCAGGATTGTTAGGAATGCTAATAATAAATATATGTGGAAGTAGCCTTCTTTGCGTAGCCAAGGAAGGCTATTTCTGTGGAAAGCAATGCCGTAAGCAAGCATGGAGATAAGCGCCCATGCCTCCTTTGGATCCCAGCTCCAGTAAGTTCCCCATGACTGGTTAGCCCAAACAGCGCCGAGGAATATGCCGATGCTTAGGCAGAGGGTAGCAGGGTAGAGCAGCAAGCGATTGAGAGTGGTCAGCACATGCTCATCAGAGCCGTTGCTTTTCTTCCTGATGCACAAGAATGTAGCCGAGTTAATAGCCATGAATGCAAACAGAGCATACGAAATCATGATTATGCTCACATGCGACGACAGCCAAGGAGAATGCAGCACAGGCATCAACGGCGTTATTTGCGGGTTCATCTCCGACAGATGTGCAACGAGCAGCGTGAACCCCGCAATCAGCATTGCGCCCCCTTTTATGTAGTTAGCATTCTTCAATGCTGCAGCCGTAATGCACCCTCCTGTCAAAGCAATCAATGCTATGAATTGCATAGTCTCAAGTCCGTTGGTCAATGGCACCGTTCCAGAAATATACCATCTCAACCCGATAGATGCAACAAGCAAGAGAGTGCATCCATACAAAGCAACCGTAGTCAATATGTCAACCACCCTTTCTGCTTTAGCATTGAGTCTCCCCTTAGCCATCTTCACCACAAATGCGGCAATAGCGATTATGGCAGCAGTCAGGCAAGCGCAGAAAAGCACAGTCGTGGCAGGCACCTCATTGTATATGATTTCCGCTTGTATCTTTTCCACAGGCAGAGGCGCAGTTCCATCAGGCAAAGCCTGAATCAGCGTGCCCTCATTTAGCCACAGAATCAGCCCCACCTTCTCGTCAATGTCAGCATGATTCTGCCCAAGAAGAATGTAATTGCCATCTTTGTCAAAGAAATCCTCAAACGCAGCCAGCTTAGTCTTGATGCCAAGCTGCCTCTTCACTCCCTCATCCTTAATCTTAATCATGTCCACCTTCTGCCAGTCCTCAGGGTAGAGCATCCACGACATCAGCACCTGCTCAGCCGACAATCCTCTGAACGAAGGCTTGCCCGTCAGTTTCTTAGTGAAGTCACGAGCCAGAGTGTTGAGTGGACATATTCTGTTGTTGTACATTATCTGCTTGTTCTTCAGCGAGTCAGCTTGCGCCTTTTCCATGCAGCGAGGGGTAAAATTCTCCTTCGCCTCAGCACTCATGCTGAACGATGCAGCACCGCACACCACCACGGCAGCCATCAATGCCGACGACCTCAGACGCTCTTTCAGCCTCCTCATCAGCATCCCAATTTCTCCCCCTCTGCCCAGCAGCAGCCACACCGATGAGAAAGCAAGCAGCAGATACCCGATGTATGTGACACACACACCCCACGGATCGTGATTCACCGTCAGCACAGTGCCATGCAAATCATAGTCGTATGAAGTCTGGTAAAACCGATATCCATTATCCTCCAGAGGCTTATTCATCGACACCGTCACAGCCTCGTTCCTGTCCACCAAAGTGCAATGAGAGACAAAATCCTGAGGCGCATCCGACCCAGGGTAATACCTGATGCTGAAAGAGTCGAGCCTCAAAGCCAGATGCTGCTCCCCCTCACGCAGATGCACCATATACTTCTCGCCAAAGATATGGGTGGTCAGAGCCCCCGCAAGAATAGTGATAAAAGACAGATGCAGCAGTCCAACAGAAACCCTCTTCCACAATCGCCTTTTCACAATCAGCGGAATAGCCCCCAAAACAACAATTCCCCACAGGCATGCAAACCATGGGGAACCGTATATGTTTTCGCTTGCAAACTCAGTCGAAGTAGCATCCTCAACAAAAGTGGCAACAGCAATAGCCACTGCAACCACAGCAAGCGCGATGAAAGGCAATTTTCTCATTATAATATTGGAGGTCGTTTGGTCGTTTAAATCGTTTAGCCGTCTATTCGTTTTTTCGAAACCGCCCAACCGTTAGAAACTCCTGAACTGCGCATTGCATCTCTCATTCACAGCAATGCACTCCATCTCGATGAGCCAAGTAGGTCGGCACACAGGAGCAAGCGTGATGACATAAGGAGTGTGAGGGAATTTCTCCTCAAACATCCTGCTCACAATGCCATAGTCAGCAGTGTCGCGCAGATACACGATAATCTGCATCACATCGTCATAGCACATGCCAGCCTCCTTCAGCAGCATCTCCACATTCTCCCACATCCTCTCCGTCTGCTTCACGATGTTGCCCACATGCACCACCTCGCCCTTGTTGTTGATCGAAGCCGTGCCCGAAATGAAAGCATGTCCACGGTCGCCGTACTCCATCAGAGTGCCACGCTCGAAAGTCACGCCATACTCGATGGTCCTGTTCAGATGCGACAGCGCATACAGATACCTCTGCTGCTCAGCCGCAAAGCCCGTCAGCGCATAGCACCCCAGCTGAATCAGCGCATTAGGGTCGGCAGGATTGCCGCCAATGCCAGTAGAAGAAATATAGTGCGAGTGCTGCGTCAAACCCTGTTCAGCAAAGCACTCCCTGCGCGACTTCACCAGACCGCCATACTGCGTGTCCACATCTCGCACGAAAAACCAAGTGCGCACACAGTTAGCCTCAAGCGTAGCGCCATTCCTCTTCAGTATGTCGATGTAGCGAAGCATCACATTCCAAGTCTGCATATACGAGCTCTTCTCGTTCACCGCGTCATCATTCACCAGCCCCATAGTCCAGATGTGGCGATAGCCATTGTGCACCACATGAGCCGACTCCCCGTCGAACTCCGTCTCAGCGCCCTTCACGCAGTAGATCCACACAGCAATCTTGCTGCCATCCAGCGGAGGCTGCTGAATGTAGCTCACAGCTACCCCCTCCTCATGCCTCATCAGAGGCTGTTGATTCGTCGAGTCAGAAAGGAAGTAGCGCTTAAACACAATCCTCGCATCCTTCATCCCGTCAGAGCCCAAAAGCCGCTCCTCAGCCATGCAGATGCGATTCATCTGCCCCTCAAAAAGTTCACATCGGGACTCCACATGCACAATAGCGTGGATTTCCTCCACGCCCTCCTGAGGCATGAAAGCAGAAATCTCAGCTTTCGCCCCAATTTCGTCCCATTTTATGATAGATGTTTTCAGCATTTCTTCTTATTTTTTGCAAAGGTAGTGAAAATAGTTAAAAAGATAGACCATTTTTCACAATTAAATTATTCTTATCCGTAAATGTAGCAACCGATTAGCGTTTAGCCCCCTCATTAATCCATGATTCTATGAGATTTATCATGCGAGTGTGATTTGACTCTGTGAAGAGAGAAGGGTGGGAGTATCTAATACAAGCGCCATCAGTTATTGCTTTATACAAGATGCTATTTCCTGCATCTCCAGGAGTTACCCTTTTCATTTCAGGATTGCATTTTGATTGAACATTTACAAGGTTGTTGTAGCTGTATTCACTGCTCAAATCAAGATTTGCAATAGGCTTTTCACCGCTATGGCACCTTGCACATGAGAAATAGCTGTCATTGAACACCGATTTGTTGATAGCAGAGAATGCAGTAGCATCAATGTACCCAGCATCAATTCTGATCGTATCATCAGTTCTCTGCGAAGCATCTATAGAATATGAATACAGAGTTGCTACTCTTGCTCTCAGTGATGTTACAGCAGCGATTTCTATTGTTGTACATTCAGTACTGATGTTTGACATTGAGATGGTTATATGCTCCCCCTCTTTCGAGTCCAAAGGAAGAGATTTCTGAATTACTGAGTAATCCGATTCTTCATTAAATCCAGCTATAACAATGCTGTACTCTTTAGGCCAAGAAGTGGTTCCCTTAATATCACCAGTGAAGACTACATTGTAGCACTCGTTTTCATCTATAAACACCTTATCGTCAACATGCCCGTCATCACAAGCAGTCAGAAGTGGCAGAAAGAGCGATAAGAAAATGCAGATGTTTTTCTTCATGAAGAATTCTTTTTTTAGATGATTTCTATCGTTAAAATGTGTATTGAAGCATCACAGTAGCACTATGCTTTGCAATTCCAAGATCATCATTGTCTCGGTCAAGCTGAGTAGCGTGTCCTGTTCTTCCGATGTACTGATACATTGCAGACACCTTCAATCCTGTGTTCTTTATGAAATAATTCATTCCGACTGCAGGCATATTCAGCTTGCCATCTTTATCAGAGCCATTTCTGTCCATGAAGTCATAGCGTGCAGTAATCTGGGTTTGCGGAGCAACAAAGTATCCTGCTTGAACATACCCTCCCAAGTAATTATAAGTGTCTTTTATCTTTTGTCTATCAGTAAATCCAACATGCATCATATAAGCTTCAGCCCCTACATATAGTTTATTGAAAAGCCATGCAAACTCCATCCCATATCGTGAGTCATTTGTGCTTTCGCTCTCACTCTCCACATTCAGATTAGCAGAAGCAGCAACCAATATTTTATTCTCATGCAGAAGTTTAGGGTTGCCTTGAGTGGCAGGCATGTTGCCCATAGGTGTCCATGCTATTCTTCCAGCATATAGCATTGATGGAATGTGCCAATCGTCAGAGAATGTTTTAGTTGCGGTATTTGTTCCAGCTCCTGTGCCGTTGAAGATACCTGCTTCATAGCCGAGCCATTTGTTCATCTTTCCATGCAGCATCACTCCGAGATCAAAGCCTGTGCCAATCTTAGGTGTCACAGCATTTAGAGAATGAGGCATGATAGTCGTTGCAGTAAGAGAAGTCGGAAGCTGAGGCATGAGAGTTTCTCCAAGCGTTGTGAGATAAGCATGGCTGAATGGAGTCTTAAACTTACCAGCCTTTATGCCCACAGAATTTGAAAGTCTCACATCAAACCATGCTTGCTGAAGCAATGCGCCTCCGCTTTGAGAAGCATTCACTGACAGATTGTAAGTCACCTTGTTGAATGCCTTTCCTGTGAATCCTAATACAGCATAAGGGAAAGAGAAGCCAGAGTTCGCCACATTGTCTTGGTTGTACGCCTTGTCCAGTCCCTCATCATCATAGTAGTTGAAGTTTGCTGCTGTTTGAAGCATGAGGTATGGCTTAAATGAAAACTCTCCATCCTTGCTTTCAATCTGAAACATACGGTCAGAGCCGATAGTCACTACACCATTGTCAGAGTCAAAGTGTTCTATTTGTGCTGAAGCAGATATTGTGGCTATTGTTGCTAATATTGCTATGTTTGTTTTTTTCATATTCATAACCATATATAATGTTAGTTGACAAATAATTCTTTTTATTATTCCAAAACTGTTAAAGGCTCTGCAAGAACTTTATAAGAGCTTGCCTATCAGCTTTATCCATCTTCTTGAAAAGATTCTTGCTCGCTTCTCCTTCGCCACCATGCCAGAGTATTGCTTCTGTCAGATTACGAGCGCGACCGTCATGCAAGAAGTATGTGTGTCCATTCACTTTCTGCTGCAAGCCGATTCCCCAGAGTGGAGTGGTGCGCCAGTCCTTTCCTCGTGCAAGACCGCTCACATAGTTGTCGTTAAGTCCCACGCCCATAATCTCGCTGCCCATGTCGTGAAGCAAGTAATCGGAATAAGGATGAATGGTTTGGTTTCCAAGCCAAGGCAGTTGAGTGCCATTAAGCAATGCAACGCCTCTGTTCTGAGTGTGAAGTGTACTCACATGACACAAATGGCATTTTGCCTGATAGAACATCTGCTCTCCTCTTGCCACAGCTTCTCTTTCTGTCATTGAGACAGAAGAACCGTCTGACTTTGCGAGCGTTACATTCTGTGTTTTGCTGCCCAATCTTCTTGCTGGCACTCCCAGAGAATGCATATAGAGATCCACATTCTCCATGTCCTCAGTGTTCACATCCAGCTTGTCGTATGCGAGCCCCATCATCGAGCCTTGAGTCATTTGACTCTGTCCCTCGCATATTTCCTCTGGATAGCGTGAGTTTGTCGCTCCCATGTCGCTTGAAAATCCAAGTTCGACAGTCAAATCCTGATGCTGTGCTTTGTTTCCCGACAATCCTATTCCATACACACCTCGTTCTGTGATATAGTTAGCTTTGCCGTGAATGCCGTATTCTGGGTAGTTGCTTTTTGCAGCCAATTGAGCAATCTCGTTTCTGTCAATCGCCATCATCTGCCCCATACCCACATGTCTCAAAGGTATTCTGACCGTGCAGAAAAGGTCTTCAGGCTTAATCTCTACAGAATCTTTCAAGATAGGATCCCACATTTTCTTATACCAGCTTGTCACTTCGAAGTGAGGGCAAGCAAGCTCATATTCCTCGCCGTCGTGGAATTTTCCTTTCTCAAAGCTGTAAGTGACATTCAGTTTGCCCTCAGCTGTGACTCCATAGATGGCTTGGTCGTGTACAACTCTGCCGTAATCTTGGAAGAAAGCACCATTCTTTCTTGTGATGTAAACAAGCATGGCAGACATGCCGTTTGTGCCTGAGCCATACACAGGAGTGCCGTCACCCTTTGTGCCAATCTGATTCCATGTGCCAGGATTTGTGCGTCCTGCGTTCATGTGACAACTGCCGCAAGAGTAGCCAGCGTACACTGGACCATAGTTGTCAGTCACATTGTCGTAAAGGCGGTTTCCTCTTTGGAAGCGAGTTGCATAAGTGCCTGACAACCATTCCGCATCGATGTCATAAGCCTTTGAAGAGTTGTAGAATATCGTTGAAGTGCCTGCCGATAGGGCATAGTTCTCTAAGTCACCGGCATGCGTCTCCATAAATGAGGTGATGTTCTCGTCCTCATCGTCGTTGCAAGCAGTGAGAGAAATAAGCCCTATCGTAGAAAGAAGTAGTAATGGTTTTACTTTCATGTCTATTTGATTGTTCTTGGTTTGCCATCCTTAAACAGCAAGAACTCAAGAGTGTGGAAACCGCGAAGCGATTGTGCAGCCTCGATTCCTTCATCCTCTTCGTCATAATCGCCTGCCCACTCAAACTCTTTCCAGTTCTGCGACTTCATGAGATTTGCGATGCCTACCTGGTCAAGAGGCCATGAGTCCATGTTAGGGTCAAGACCAAGCTCTGCAACTGGGCCGAACAGGAACGCCTCCGATGTCTCCCATGGCTTACGAGCCTCAAGCCATGCATTGCAAGCTGCTTCGAAGTTAGCATTTGAAGGGTTCGCCTGAAGTTTTGAAACAGCAGAGTAGAGGCTTGAGTTTGCTTTGGCAAGCTCAGCGTATGTTGGCAAAGCAACATTGTTCACAAACTGATCCACAACAGGTTGCCATTCAATAGACTCTTCAGCTTCGATGAGTCCCTTTAGGGTTTCAAGGCTCTCAACGAGATCTGCGCATGCATCCATAGCATCCGAAGCCTCTTTAGAGTTGATGTTGTTGCGGAATGGCTGTGGAATAGCATCGATGGCGTTCCATGCAGCACCCACATTCTCCCACACTTTCTCAGCCACTTTGCTTAGGTTATTGTTAGCTGCGCATACTGCAATCACAGAGTTCTTATCAGCGCTGCTGATAGCAATCTTTGCAGGATTAGCAGAGTAGCCGATATTCTTGCCAGCCAATGAGTTAGCCACAGAGAGAATGTTGTTCTTATAGTCATCTCGTGAGTGCCAAGAATACCAAGACTCTACAGCATACAATGCCTGTGTAGTCTTTCCCGACAAGTAGAGATCATAAGGCTCGCCAATCTTAGCAGTGCCAACTTCGTTAGCAATGTCAATGCACCCGTCAATGATTTGCTCAATGCAAGCCTCGGCAGAAGTGTATTCAGTCGTTTTGCCATCATGCTTCTTGAAAGCCTCTCCATATCCATTAGCCCATTTGCCATTCAGAGTCTGGGCATCAGTTTGAAGAAGGAGAGCCACATTCTTAGCGTAATTGCCCCATGCCTGAGCATTCTTTTCGTTGTAGTCGAGGTTGCGAGCCTCTTCCTCTGTTAACTCTGTTTCGTTGCCTTTGTTGTCATCATCACTGCTGCATGATGTTGAGGCCATTACGAGTCCCATAAAAAGGATACTCATAAGTAAATAATTTCTTCTCATTTTCTTGTTTTTTATGTAGTTTATTAACTCCTTATACCAGCCATTTTACTTCTTAAACATCCATCCTGCAAATGCCACTCCTACAGCAAATTCGTTTTCCTTATTATACTTACCTCCTCCAATGCTGCGAGTAGTGTAGTCTGCTTTCACCACGAGATTTGGCAATGCACGCCAGTTCAAGCCTGCCACCCACATCGAAGTCTTCAAGCGTGGATCCATAACATCAATGCCTCTTCCTTCCTCCTGTGGGTTGTAGTACTCATATCTTGCAAAAGGAATGATGTCAGGGCATCGCATGTCGTTGACAATGCCACGGATGTTAATGCCAAGTTCTCCGCCGTATGCCACAGCTTTGTGAGCAATAGGCGTGAGGCGAGAGTAGGGCGACTTGTTCGAAAGTTTATTGTTCTTCTGGCTCAGCGCATCGCTGTTAGTGAGATTGCCAACAAGGAAGTTGCATCGTGCCTCAGCATACTTGCATTTATACTGTGCATCAGCGTTCCATATTCTGACAGGCATCTTCTTCATCCCCTTGTATGTCTGCTCCTTGTCCGAGTTGTCGCCCACATTCTTGCAAAAGTAGAATGCAGTTCCCAGACGAAGCCCAGGCACTCCTGTGTAGTTTAGCCTGAAAGCATATCCAGGTTGCGAGAAATTATCTTCCTCAAAGATGTGAGCCCCAGCACCTCCAGCCCATTTGTTGCGGTCGAATCCGTTGCCATTCAGGCCTGCCATCACCATTGCCTGGTAGTTGAAGCTTGCATATCTCCTGCCCAGCTGTCCAAACAGCTCAAGTCCAGTTTCGTGCCAAGTGTTTGGTATGATTGTAGTCTCCCCCTCAGGGCGCACAGTGCCAAAGAATATGATAGGCTCATGATGAGCATTGTTTTGTCCCACAGGCACGATGATGTGTCCAGCTCTCACATTGAATGCGGGATGAATGAGTCTTGTGATATGAAACTGCTCTATTGCCACCTCACCGCCTTTCTCAACCTCCGTTTCATACTCGCCGTTCTCCGTATTCTCCAGCTCGTATGCAGTGCCAGTGCCGCCACTCTCAAACTCTATCTCTACGCCAAGAATCCATTTGCTGTCAAACTTATAGTCGCCAGCCAATACGAATCGAGGAATGCTGATAGTGTTCCTGTGAGTCTTTGGATTCCCTTCCGCATTGCCATAGAATCTGTTGTTGCCATAATCCTTGAATGCAGCAACCATCTCGCCATATCCGCCATAGCGGTACTTATCGAATGACTGGTATTCAGCAATCGAATCACCATTCTGCTGAGCATCAGCACTTGCACTCCACAAAAGAGAGCACACAGTCATTAAAGTCCAAATTATTTTCTTGTTATCCATTTCGTTTTGATTTGAAAAATATTAGAAATCGGCTGCAAAGTTACAGCTATCAGCCAAAGCTCGCAATACTCTCTTTTTGTGAAAAAAGCCCTCTTAGAAGTTATTTATCATTAGCAGATACCCATAAATTGTATGTTCAATACTCACAATTTGCAGACGATACCTAATGTTGAGTATAAGTCATCGTTATCGTGCAAAAGTACAAAATGACAAAAGCAACCCA
>JAGHVC010000201.1 GCA_018064505.1 Candidatus Minthosoma caballi
TCTTGACTGACTGTTTGAAGTTGCGAAGTTCTTGAATCGTCAATACCAAAGCGTCCAGAAAACGCCTTTTTTCAAATATGTTCTTTCTTGCCCACTGGCAAAGGACTTCGTAACGATGACGATACGCTTTGCTACGATGCGCTATCGCTACGATGACATAATTTGGCTTTCGGCTTCCACAGACGCGACTCGGCAAAGTCAAGGCAAGCTTTGCTCTGCTCTCGCTGCTTCTTCGGTTGCTCAAACCTTTTATTGCCATGATGAGCTTTGGGCGTAGGATGATGAGCACCTACTTAACTGTTAATCTATAGCCTATCTTTTAGGTGTCACTTCACTAACACCTTCTTGCCATTGCGGATGTAAATACCGCGCGAAGGAGTCTTGACAGCTCGACCAGAAAGGTCGAAGTATGTGTCAGAAGTGGCATCAGAATCTACTGCTACATTAGCAATCGCAGTGATGTCTTCCTTAGAGTAAGAACCATAGTAGTAGAGGCGGAAGTTTGTGAATATGCTCCAATAACCGGATGAAGTATTGCCAGTACTCTTGATGCCTACCTTGACAGCAGACGGAGCGGTTGACTTAAACATGACGCTGTTGTCGTACCAGCCGCCAGCAAACCATTTTGAAGCTGCCTCCATGTTATCAGGAATGTAGAGCTTATTCTGGTTGTAAGTGGAACCGCCAAGGGTCTTTGGCTGAGCATCTGCCCATATATTCTTAACTTTCTGCAATGTAGATTTGATGTACAAATTAGTAGTTACATTGTCTGTACCACTCTGTCCGAATGTATTTTCCTTTGAGCCAGGTCGTTGGAAAGCATTGACACGCACTTCGTATGTGCCAGCAGGCAATTTCAGCTTAGTTGTCTGATTCATGTCGAAGTTTGCCTGGTAGAACTCTACGCAAGAGTAGTTAACGGTGCCAGAAGTGCTCCAGCCGTTTGTGCCATCCTTGAAATCTGGGTTGACAAGCATGAATGTGAGGTCAAATGGATGCGATGCGTCGTCAGGTGTTGCTGCTGCGAGGAATCCGACAATAGCTGCCTCTATGCCTGAGATAGCAGTGCTCACCTCTGCAGGAGACTGGTATGAGTCCTTGCTGGTTTCAACTGACTGTATTGTACTATCCATAGCTGTCATTATTGAGTCAAACTCTGCTTTGTCAGCAGAAGCATGGTGAGGAGTGGCAATCAACGCCTTTGCATTTGCAATGAGCTTTTCCAATTCTGCAACCTTTGACTTGGTTGCTTCGGTTTCAAACATAGAAATCTCGTCGGCTGTGAGGAAAAGCCAACGCTGAGCAGCTGCGCTGTTTGAAGCGTCGTATGTAGCAACAGAAGTGCCGTAGTAGCCAGACAAGTAAGAGCCTACAGAGAGAACTTTAGATGAGTTCTTGATGAGCCAGTAGCTTGTGCCCTTATATTTGCCCACAGTCACATCTTCGCGCGATGGCATGAGGTGGAAGTTTTGGCTCGTTCCAGGACTCGCTGCCGATGCACCCTTGATGCTTGTGCTAGTGCTTGTGCTTGAATATGTTATGTATTTTCCTGTGCCAACATTGCGGAAGATATAGTTGCTTGTTGCAGGGTTGTAAGTGATGTTCCATGCGTAGTTGTCGTCATTCAGAGCCTCTTCAGCTGATGCCTCCACATTGCGGAGTGCTCCAGTCGAGGTAATTGTGAGGTAGCTAGTGAGAGCGCCGCCACTCACCGACTCGCTCTTGATGTAGTACTTTGCCTCGTCATCCTGCTGGAATACATACGCAGGCATTGCAAAGCCTGCCTGACTGCTGCAAATGAGACCGTCCTGATGCATAGCATGAGTGATGAGAATATTGGCGAAATAGAGAGCGTGATTAGAAGGCTGATAGCTATCCTCCTGTGCTCCGTTGATGCCGTATGGCCACATGTGCGTTCCATCACCTGTCATGGTCGATGTGGTGTTGTTGTCAAAGAAACGCACCATCTGAGTGGCGCGAGGGCCAAGCCAAAGGCCTCTTGTCACGCTGCCTCGCAAGTTTGCGTTGTTGTACCATTCATTAGTTGTACCCACACCCACACCGTGGTTTGTCTCGTGAAGAATTGTGCCTGTCTGCTGATAAGCCTCCTTCTGGCTCACACGCATCCAGCCGCCATACGAGCAGTCAGCTGTGCCATCGCCAGCACCTGCTCCATACACATAGTGCACATTGAGATAGAAACCAGGGATATAGCTGAGCGCATTATACATCCAGATGCACTCTGCACAGGCACTATTGATGCGAGCATTCTGATTTGCGTCACCTACAAAATCGTAGCCGTAGCTCATCACGCCCTTGCGAAGGGTGGCAATCTTCACCACATCTCCGTAAGCCACCTGATAGCCACTTGTCATGGCATAGGCACGAACATAATAAATGGTAGCAGGCTTCAAGCCACGCATCACATATATGCTGCCGTTGTTGTCGAATGTCTCTGTAGTTTTCTCGTCAAAGATGGTTGGGTTAGGCTCTGTGCTCCAGCAGAATCCCTTCTCCTTAGCCGTACCGCTGACAGTGCTTCTGCCGAGAGCGATAGTAGTGCCTGTAGGCACGAACGCGCCAGTCTTCACTGTTGGAATCGAACCTGTGGCATTGGCAATATGTTCCTTGAGATCAGTCAGTTCATTGTCAAGACGAGTTTGCTCTGCTGCGATGCTATCGGCATTCTCGCCATTATAGAAAAGGCGGAAGTTGTCCACGCACACCCAGTTGCCGTTGCAGCTGCTGAGCTTGACGCCGATGTCTGCCTTGCCGTTCACCACGGTGAACACAACCGAATAGTCGCGGCTTTCGTTTATCTCAACCTGCTCTGCACCTGCATACAAGAATGCACCTGTACAGGTCTTGCTTGTGTTTGCCTGAGAGATATTCTGAGCGGCCACAACAAGAGTGTAAGTGCCAGTTGGCAGGTTACGAAGCGTCTGCGACATGCCAGCATTGCTTCCAAGGGTCTTGCTCTTGTCAACCCATTTTTCCATATACACCTCGCCGCTCTTCTTGCCGAAGTTGTTGGCAACATTGTAGGTGAACTTTCCTGGGTTTGACCAAGCAGCAAATCGAGCTCCAAAGTCAGGATTCTCAATATACTTGCTTGTCACATCTGTTTGTGCCGATGCAGTACATGCCATCAACATGAGGGCAGACAGCAAAAAAGACTTAACTCTTTTCATGTTAGATTACAGTTTATTTGTTTTTCAAACATTAAATTAATATAGCGTTAAAAAAGTATAGAGTATAAAATACTCAGCTATCTGTAACTAAAAGGCAAAGTTACAAATAAAATCTGACAATCCTACACTTTTCTGTGGCATTTTTTGTTTTTTCAATCAATTTGACAGATAATTAACTTATACACTCATCCAGATAAGAGCTTTAAAAGCCCCGATCATGCTTTTTCATCAGTCAAGCTCGAACGCTTCCGCTCAAGGCACTAAATTGCTACCGCTTTATCCATCAAAAGTGGTGTGACTCACATCGGTATAGGTGGTGTGACTCACAACGGTATAGGCGGTGTGACTCACACCCCTTAAAGCGTATAAAGCGCCAGTCAACGAAGATGCACTTTGCAAGTCTTTGAACGCACAAGGCACAAGGCAAACGCGAACAAAAAATAGCATGAGAGCTCTGTGACACGATAAATCTCACACTTGCAAAAAGTGCTGGGATAATAAACTAATTGAGGCATCCTGCACTAATGAATAGCAAGGATGCCTCGATGGTATAATTAATGGAATAGCGGAAACGCCTTTTACATTCATCTGTCACAATTTCTCCATTATGTGTTAAATAATCTGCATTTTTCAACAAAAACATCTGCTAATATCATTGATAATTGCTGAGAAAGCAGTATCTTTGCAAATAAAGATAAATAATTGTTATGCCAGACATTTACCGATACTTTGGATTTGTATTCTTTTTCCATTCTAATGAACATGACCCTATTCATGTTCATGTTCAACATGATCACCATGAGTCTGTATTTGACATCATCATGGAAGAAGGGAAAGTCAAGGAGATAAATGTGCGTCAAAAGCGTGGAGTACCTCCATTGTCGTCGAAGGATCAAAAGGAGGCAGAGGCTTTCGTTCGAGAATACGCAAATAACATAGTAGATAAATGGGTGAATTATTTCGTTCGCAAAAAGCGAGTGGTATGCACTAACATAAAAAGGAGAATAAAATGAAGTATCTAAGAATCGACAAAGCGCATTATGAGGGTGAACTTAAAGTTTCGCTCACCTTCAATGATGGAGTCGTCGTCTTGATAGACTTCGGCTCATGGATTAGAAAGAATCCACACCCTCAGTACAATCGTTATCTCAACGAAAAGGCATTCAAGAAGTTCTATATTGATGATATGGGAAATATAGCATGGGGCAAAAACCGAGACCTATATTTCCCTATTGATGAACTTCACGAGGGGCATATTGCTGCATAACATATACATGCACATCCTCGTCAAACCTTCCATAACAGAAAAAACAAGGCATTGAGTACGAGAACAAGGACTATAAGTCCAAGTATAAATATGTTATAAAGTCATTGCAGCAGCTTCGCAGGTGAATGAATTGTGTTAATTGATTTTGTTCGCCGATTTAGGCGGTATCACCATTAGGCGATAAGCTGTTATTGAAATAATTGTACTGTCTGTTTCGTGTCGTCAAAGCCCGAAGGCTGAGACTTGTTTGTTCCTTTCTTTTATTAGAGATTTTATAATGTTTTGATTTTTATATATAAATGCATAAGCATGCGATCTCAAGTATTGCATATTGCAGATATACACATTTTAATGTTACCACAATGCACAATAACGATAAAAAATGAAGAAGATCTAGCATTTTGTCTTTGAGGGACAGTTTTTTATAGGGATACTACCGGGGAAATGGAACCATCTGACACAGCAGCGGCACTGAAAAAATGACACCTAATTTTGGAAGATATGGCAAGAATGCATATCTTTGCAAGCATAAAAGGATGGCACAGACCTAATGAAGGGGCATTTTCTTGAAGCCACCTACACCGCACCAAAACTAAACAAAAACTAACTTATATGATTAAAGACATTGCACATATAGCCTTGAATCCTTTGAACATGGAGAAGAGCGTTGAGTTCTTCGAGAAAGTGTTCGGATGGAAGAAAGTGTTTGAACTTCCTCACGAAGACGGTACGCCATGGATTATTTACCTCAAGATATGCAACGGACATTTCCTTGAGCTTTTCTACGGCGGTGAGAACGACCGCGACTACGCATTCGACTTCAGCAAGACTGGATACAATCACCTATGCGTGACTGTTGGCAACATTCGCAAGACCCTGCAAGAGATTTACGAGAAGGGCTACATCGACTCACCAGAGCCAGAGCTGGAAAAGAGTAACTGCCTGAATCTGTGGTTATACGACCCTGACGGCAACGGCATAGAACTGCAGGAATACACTCCGCAATCGGTGCAGATGCAGAGCAACGAAGCACCATACGAGTTTGGCCGTGAAGGATATGTTGGCATTGGCCACGCTTGTTTCGTGTGCAAAGATATTGATGCTTCTCTCGACTTCTACTGCAACAAGCTGGGGATGAAGCTTGTGGGCATTCAGAACAATGACAATGATGAGCCATGGCTTCACTATGTGCGCATGGCAGACGGCGTTTACCTTGAGCTCATTCCTAATGGCCAGGGTGAGAATCCTAACACAGGATGGAACTCTCGCGGCTTCCAACACCTTTGTCTTGAAACTGATGATTTGCATGCTGACATTGAGCGACTTCGCTCTATCGGCGTGGAGATAGACCAAGAACCTAAAACATCTTCCGACCTCAACTGGCAAGCATGGATTCACGATCCTGATGGCAACAAGATTGAGCTGATGATGATTGACCCTAACTCTCCTCAAGCAAAAGCGTAGAAGCCCCCTCTAACTCCCCCGGGAGGGAGAGAATGCCATGCGGATGGGAAGGAGTAAGGGGTAAAGAGTAAGGGGTAAAGGTTTGAGGTAAAAGGTTTGAGGTAAAAGGTTAGAGGTAAAAGGTTAGAGGTAAAAGGTTAGAGGTTAAAGGTTAGAGGATAAAGGTTAGAGGATAAAGAGGGAGGAGACCAGGACAAAATAAAGGGTTAAAGGTTAAAGAAACTATACATTGTGGTTTGATTGCTAATGCTTTATGTAATAGCACAAGCAAACGAATAATGTATAGTTTCTTTAACCTTTAACCCTTCTTGTCCGTATGGTGTCCTCCCCCTCCGGGGGGAGTTAGAGGGGACTATACTTCCTTATTCTTCACTACTGATTCGTAGTAAGCAAGGTAGTTATCTTTCTGCTCGCTTGCCATCCAAGCCATTGCTGAGCGAGGGTGGTCGTTCTGTGAGCCTGTAATCATATAAGGAATGAAGTAACCCCAGTCGATTTCCTTCTGCAATGGGTGAATGCGATCCTGGATGCACTTGATAACTGGCTCGAGCTTATACTTAGGATTCTTGAGGAACGAAAGAAGAAGCTCCATAGGACAGTTGCCTGCGCCACGGCCGATGCCGAGCATGGTTGCGTCGAGCATGTTTGCACCTGAGCGAATGCACTCGATTGTATTGGCAAATGCGAGCTGAGTGTTGTTGTGGCCATGGAAGCCGATTGTCTTGCCTGGAAGAGCCTTGATGTATTTATCAACAAGTCCGTGAATGTCCTCTGAATAGAGGCTGCCGAAACTATCTACGAGGTAGAATGTGCCAACGCGAGACTCTGCCACATCTGCAAGTACCTGGTCGAGAACACGCTCCCCTACTTTCGAAACAGCCATGAGGTTGATTGTAGCTTCATAGCCCTTGTCCATCACATGGTGAGCGAGTTCAATTGCCTTATCAATCTGATAGTCGTAGCAAGCCACGCGGAAGAGGTCAATCACACTCTCATCTTTTGGGCGAATCTCGTCGAACTTAATACGGCCAATATCAGCCATTACCGAAAGCTTAGTGTTGGTGTTGTTCTCACCTACTATTTCGCGAAGCTCGTCTTCTGCACAGAACTTCCAAGGTCCGTATTCAGTGCGTGGGAACTGATCCTCACTACTGATGTAGCCAATCTCCATATAGTCCACACCTGCGTTCACACACGCTGTGTAAACATCCTTAACGAATCCCTTGCTAAATTGCCACTTGTTCATCAATCCTCCGTCGCGAACAGTGCAATCTAATACCTTAATTTCTTTTCTATACATGGTCATTTTGTTTTTTAGTTCTGCATTATTTTCTTTTCCTCTATTATGAAATAATCAATAAGAGTGTTGTAAATATTCTCGATAACATCAGGGTTGATGCCTTCCTCTTCAGCCCATTTGCGTCTGCTGTCTATCACGGCAGCACGGCGGTCGGTTGCTTCGATGCCAGAATCGGTTTTCTCTTTATATTTCACCACCTCACGCACATAGCCAAAGCGAGTGGAAAGAAGCTTGATAATTTCCGAATCGATATTGTCAATCTCGTTTCTCACCTCTGTGATGTTTGTACATTCGTGCGGCAGTTTCCTCTTATTGTTATCAACCATAATGAGTGTTAGTTTTACTTTTCGTCAAAAATTGTGCAAAATTAATACTTTTTTCCGAAATATAATAACAAACTGTAGTTTATTTTCTGTCAAGCCTATCTTTATGACTGAATAAACGGACTGAAATGATTTTTTGTAATGACGATTCCAATTAAACCTTAATTCCGCAACACCAATAAATTATCAACTTTTTAATGCCCTGAGCAACAAAAAGTTGATCAGGATTTTGCCATGTCAGATTTTTCACTTAACTCAGTGTTGCAATTAGAAATCAAGCAAAAATCTGCATTGACATGGCAAAAGTACAAATAAAATCTGAGAAACTCACACCTTTTGGAGGTATTTTTATGGTCATGGAGCAATTTGACTCCATGCTCGCACATGTAATCGATTTAACTCTGGGTCAGAGATGCAGCAGTATCATCGGGTACAAGTACAGTGAGATTGTCCGTTCGCTGATGAGCGTTTATTTCTGTGGTGGCTCGTGCGTGGAGGATGTGACATCGCATCTTATGCGCCATCTCTCGTATCAT
>JAGHVC010000073.1 GCA_018064505.1 Candidatus Minthosoma caballi
TAATAAGATAATACTCTTTGCTTAGTTCAATATCTTCTCAATGTGCTCTTTAATCATCTTATAAGGCGCAGCATCTTTATATTGGGTGTTGCGCCTAATCATTTGAGCAGGCACCGCTTGGCTATGTTGGTAACACGACATCTCGTTGTCCATCTGCTTGATGTTGTTGCCAGCCAGAATCTTAATCTCCTTCTCCCGCTCGCGGCGAAGGATAGTGCACACAGGATCGAGAGCGCAGCTCACCACATTCTCCATGAGATGATGTCCTTGAATGAAGAGGTAAGTAGTCTCCCTCGTCACTCCAAGCTGTTCAAGCTCAATCTTCAGCGGAGTAAGCTTTCCCTTTGCTTCATGCACATTTTTCTGCAAGTAAGCAATCTTCCTGTTCACATTCTTTTTAAGCTGTTCGAGAGCAGTGATTGGCTTATACACATTCAGTTGTTCCACCGAGCAGATGTTGTTGAACGATGAAAGCGGAAACTCGTTGAATCTGCCCTCACGGTGCATCCACACAAGCCATACGAATAGCTCATACACAATCTCAGAATACTGCTTCAGGTATTCCTCAAAATTAAAAATGTTGCGGTCGTTCAGCGTAGCCATCACACACACATTGTGCAGCGAAGGCGCATAGCATTGCAGATTCTCAATAGCATAAGCATAAGTATGCACCACATAAGGGTTGTCAAGCATTCGGGCAGAGTTCTGCGTGTGCCTCTGCAGCAGATAGTCGAGGTCAGCATCCACACATGCAATCATGCAGTCGCCGAGATTCTCCCCAAGCTTATTCATCATTGCCGTCTTCTTCCCTCTATTCAAATTTGTCTTCGAAGGAAGCATCACCTCAAACTCACGCTCTTCATTTTCAAATTCACTCAATATGCTGCGCCAGAAGAATATGTCATCGTAGCTTTCCACATACGCAACAATCTTCCTCTTCTTTCTCTGTGGCCGCAACCTGTTTGCCGCCTCAAGATACGCAGAATTGATGTTTGAAACAAGTTTCTTCACGCTTTGCTATTTATTACTGGTTCATTCACTAATCTCCTCAACCTCAGTCACATTACCCATCCATCCGTCCATCACGAGAGCAGGAGAGTGAGTGGAGAGGATAATCTGAGCATTAGGGTTCAGCTGGCGAATCAGCGAGATAAGCTTCTGCTGCCAGTCGATGTGCAGCGAAATCTCAGGTTCATCCATGATGAGCGCATACTTCTCGCCGTCTTCCACCAGCACTGTGAGCAAAATCACCAGCATCTGCTTCTCTCCCGATGAGAGCTGATAAGGGGTGAGGGTAGTGTCTCCCTGCACGAATTGAATCTCGTTGCTCTTGCGATCAATTTTCTTATGAGTGTCCTGTAGCAAGTCGTCCATCATGTCCTGGAACATCTTTTTCGGAGCACTCACTTCTGCAGCCTTCATCTGGTCGTCAGCATCACCGCTTGTGAGCAGTTCAATAATCTTGTTGCCGATGTTCACCTGATAGTCAAGGTACCTCTTCTGCAGTCTGTACACCTGCCAATCGAGCTCCGTCTTCACGCGGCTGTCTGCAAGTTTCTCCAGCAAGTCGCCATGCAGCAGAGGTCGGTCGAACGAGCGGATGACATCAAACTTTATGCTCGTAGCATCCTCGGGAAACAAGCTGATGCTCACCCCCTTAGTCACCTCCCCTGGTTTCAATTCACCAGTGTCGATGAGGTTAAGGCCTCTGATGGAATGGTTGATGATGGTGCTCTTGCCCACTCCGTTGATGCCGCTCAGAATGTTCACATCTGGTTGCAGCTGCCACTTGATGTGGCGGCCACCCTCCCACAAAGCTTTGATTTCAATGCTCTGAATGTAATCCGCTCTTTTTTTCATGCTAGTATTAGCTGATGATGTTTGTTTTGTCGATAAGTTTTGAAAAACTCCCCTCCGAAATATCGAACTTTCGAATTTCCTAGCTTTCGAATTATCGAATTATCGAACTTCTTAAAATATCTAATTTTGAAGTGTCGAGTACCCCAGAGTCCTCTTTTCTTAGAATCTCACATAGGTCTCTGCCCACAGCTCATTGTAGTCATGGTCAGCCAACATCCTGTCGTGAGCGTGGTTATACTGCAACTGCAGCATGAGATTCTTATGGATTTGGAAGTTAGGAGCAATGCTGTAGATAGTCTTTGCGCTAGCCCAGTTGCCTTGGTCGCGATAAGTGTCATACTTCACATACACCTTGCACCACTTTGTGAAAGGCACGCCCACGGTAGCATACCAGCCGTCAGCCTTGCCGGTGCCAGAAAAAGTGCCATCGCCGTTAGCCTCGCTAATCTTGTGCCCCTGGCTATGAATATATTCGCCGCGCACAGTCCAGCTGTCGTGCTCATACTTCAAGCCGAACGCATAGCGGTTGCGATCCACTGTTACTCCGTTGCCCACATAGTCGCCAGTCCATCCAAACGCACCTATGTAGAGATCCTTGATAGGCTGCACCTGAATCGTGCCGATAAAGTCCTTCTTTCCATTAGCATCGGCGGCGTTGATGCCCTGACCGTTGTACACAGCCAGCTGGTAGTGCAGGAATCTGTGTCCGTCGCTCTTGCTTGGCAACAAGTCGCCCTGTATCTGCAATCCTTGGTCGCGTCCGCCATTGTTGCTCACCTCGCCGTTTCTATCGCCCATGCCAGCAAGTTTCTTCACCGACAAAGCATTGTCGCCAGTGCCCACATCCCAAGGGTTGTAAGGATTCTCAAAAGTGAAAGCACGCTTAAACTGTCCCACCTTCACAGAAAACTCCTTATGCTTAGCCCACTCAATGAAGAAATCCTTCATGTGGAACTTGTCGTTATTTGTTTGAACTTGAATGCGATACTTGAAGTCCTTCAGTATCGTTCCGTCCACATACAGACGCACCAGTCTCTGAGTGAACCCGTCGCCACCATGCTTAGTGTCCTGATCAGTGTAAGAGTATTTTCCCACAAAATAGCCGCCAAACTTCGGAGCGCTCGCATAGTCAGTCAGCGTGCGTCCCAGCTCAGGAGTGCCATCCGGAGCAGGGGCCAGTTCCATTCCAGAAGCAATGGCACGATTGATATGCGAAGTGATGAATCCCTCCTCCAGTTTCTCGTCCGAAGCAAACTCCACAGCAGCCTCATTCTCGCTGCCTGCCTCACCTTCATTCTCAGCCCACATAGGCAGAACTGCAAACGAAGCAAGAATAGCAAATGTTGTAAATGTCTTTTTCATAATTTTGTAATATTTAGCTGCAAATTTATATATTTTTTCAATAATATATG
>JAGHVC010000014.1 GCA_018064505.1 Candidatus Minthosoma caballi
GGTCCTGTTGAGCAGTCAAAGCCTTGGGACACAAACGGTATTGACGGTTGCCATCGCTTCCTCAAGAAGCTCTGGAACTTCTTCATCGGCAAGGACGACCAGCTCATCGCTACCGACGAGCCTGCTTCAAAGGCAGAGCTCAAGGCTCTCCACACTCTCATCAAGAAGGTGAGCGGCGACATTGAGCAGTTCTCATACAACACTTCTATTGCAGCTTTCATGGTTTGCCTTTCAGAACTCACAAAGGCAAAGAGCACAAGCCGTGAGGTAAAGGAAGCTCTCGTAGTGCTTCTCGCTCCATTCTGTCCTCACCTCTGCGAGGAACTCTGGCAGATGCTCGGTCATGAGACTTCTGTTTGCGATGCTCAGTGGCCTGCATTCAACGAGGAATACCTCAAGGAGGATTCGGTGAAGATGATGGTTGCATTCAACGGCAAGGCACGCTTCCCAATGGAGTTCCCTGCTGGCACAGACAACGACACAGTGCAGAAGGCAGCTCTTGAGAATCCTCAGTCAGCTAAATGGCTGGAAGGATTTACCGTAGCTAAGGTTATCGTTGTGCCAGGCAAGATGATCAATGTTGTGTTAAAGAAGTAATATGACTAAGTCGTATATATTACATGAGATAAAGGATTACGCCCTGATTGCTGTGGGCGTAATCCTTTATGCTTTGGGTGTGACGGTGTTCATGCTTCCGTATGGTTTGACAACAGGCGGCGTAGCTGGTATCTCATCCGTAGTCTATTATGTTACTGGCTTAGAGGTGCAAGTCACTTACATTGCCATCAATGTGTGCTTTCTCCTTGTGGCAATCAAGGTGTTAGGCATACGCTTCTGTCTGAAGACAATATACGCAGTATTTCTCATGACCTTTGTGCTGTGGCTATTGCAGCGCATTGTCGAAGTGCCAGATCCTGCCAATCCTGGGCAAATGATGTTGCCAAAGCTGATTGGCGAAGAGGCACACTTCATGGCGTGCGTGCTCGGAGCAATCATTTGCGGCATAGGCTTGACTTTCTGCTTCGAGAACAACGGCAGCACAGGCGGCACAGACATCATTGCAGCAATCGTGAACAAGTACAAGACCATGTCACTCGGCACAGTCATCATGGCGTGCGATGTAGTGATTATCTCATCATGCTACTTCATCTTCCACGACTGGTTCCGCGTCATCTACGGCTTCGTGATGCTGTTCATCTGCTCCCTCACGCTTGACTACTGCATACGCCGTCAGCATCAGTCAGTGCAGTTCATGATTTTCTCACGAAACTATCAGAAGCTTGCCGATGCCATCAACAACACTGGCCACGGGGCAACTATTCTTGATGGCGAGGGATGGTACACAAAATCTGAGCGAAAGGTGATTGTGAGCATCGTCAGGAAGCGTGAAGCAAATGATATCTTCCGCATGATAAAGCAAGTTGACCCATTTGCATTTGTGAGCATGACCGACACCACAGGTGTGTATGGCGAGGCATTTGACAAGATGAAGACATCGAATGCCAAGGGAGTGAAGAGCCGCCAGATCGTTGTTTATGCCACAAATGATGCAGCTTTAGTTGCAGAAGCACAACGAGTGCTTGGCGATAACTTTGATGTGCGCACACTCACAGATGTCGGTTGCGACACATCTCAGCCTATCAATGCGGTGATGAATGATGGAATTGCCAAATTCAAAGCTTGCCACATAAAGAAATTCTACGGCTTCGACAGCTTTGCCAAAGCTGATGACGGCAACTTCGTTGTAGTGCAAGGCAATTACGACGCCTTAGAGTATGATATTCATGAAGATGTAAGTATAGAGCAAGTCAAGAACTTGTTATCTAACAATGGAAAGAAAAAAGCATAAATACACAGAGCAGGAAGCATACACAAAGCTTTCTGCTCTGTGTGCAGTTGCGGAGTACTGTCTCTACGACATGCGCAAGAAGATGAAGGAGTGGAGCCTTGTCAAAGGCCCCACCTTTGGTGATGGTGACTCAACGCTGGATGATGCAGAAAAGGCCAATGAAGAGTGTAAGGAAAGGATTCTGAAACGACTGGTGGAGGAAAAATTCATAGATGAAAATCGCTATGCACATGCTTTCGTGAGAGATAAGTTTCGTTACAACAAATGGGGAAAAGTACGAATCACTCAAGAGCTTCGCATGAGATGCATCAGCCAAAAAAACATAGATGAAGCACTTGAAGAGATAGACTCAAATGATAACCTCGACACGCTTCGTGAACTTATCACAAAAAAGCGTCCTTCTGTCAAAGGAAAAAGCGAATATGAGATACGATGCAAGCTCATTCGTTTCGCACTGGGGAGAGGATTCAGCATGGACGATGCTGTGAAAGTTGTTGGAGATCTTGACGAGGTGTAAGCCATTCTTATAGGAAGCATATAGGAAGCATGACTCTGCACAAAGACATATTAGATTTTCTTTTTCCACGCCATTGCGTGGTTTGCAATACCACTCTTTCCATCCACGAAAAGAGCATCTGCACCAGATGTCTTCTTCATCTTCCTCGCACCGACTATCATCTTGTCGAGCATAGCCCTTTAGAAAAGTTCTTCTGGACACAATTCCCCATCGAGAAAGCCGTCTCATTCTTCCATCATGACGGCAACAAAGTGCGCTCCATCATCTATGCCTTAAAATATCACGCCAATCCCAACACAGGCATCGACATTGGCCATATTTATGCACAGGAACTGCAAGCAGAATCCGACTTCTTCTCCACCATTAACTGCATCATTCCCATGCCTCTCCATTGGATGAGACAACTCAAGCGTTCCTACAATCAAAGCTACTACATTGCCAAAGGAATAAGCCAATCCACAAGCATCCCTATATATAATAATGTAGTAAAAAGAATAAAGAACAACCCATCACAAACACAAAAGAATCACACCGAACGCAAAACAAATGTTGCCAACATCTTCAAGCTCACAAATCCCACAAAAATAGCAGGCAAGCACATCCTCCTCATCGATGATGTTGTCACCACTGGCTCCACTATCACTTCCTGCGCCATCGAGCTCTCCAAAGCCCCCAATGTCCGCATCTCCATTCTCACCCTCGCCATCGCATCCCGCACCCCATCTCCTACATCCCCCAACGACATTCCCGACTCCCAAATTTTCGGAATGCTATTGACAGAATAAACTATTGTACTTATCAACAAAAAAACGCTTGCCTTTGCAATTTTTAGTTTGCAAAAGCAAGCGTTCTTATTTTGTCAGAATGCTGTTGAATTCACCTACCAAAAGTCTCTGCCCGTCACGCCCCATCGCTTCCGCCTTGCAAGCCTTATCGCTTCTGCCCGATAAGCAATAAGGCGTGACGGGCGGAAGCATTTCAGCCTAAAAGAAGATGTTTTTAGTCGCTCCTTAGCAATGTTCGTACGGTTGACAATATATAGATAGGAAAGAATAATTAGAGTATTCAT
>JAGHVC010000096.1 GCA_018064505.1 Candidatus Minthosoma caballi
TCGATGCGATAAAGTTGAAAAAAATCAAATCTCAGCTTATTTTCATAAGCAAATCATTGGCAACTTTCACAAATTGCCCTCAAATCATGCTTTGGTTCCCAGCGAAGAAGCTTCTCTTTCCGAATTATACTAAGCCAAGTACATACACTCTAATCTCTCTCATCAATTTAGGTTCTTGCTCCAAACATCTGCTCAACCTCTCCAGCATCGCCATTGCTCTTGCATTGCCACGCATAGACATCAGCATGTTCATCAATGAGAAGAACAAATTTTCCAATCTTGACCAAATCATCAATTGCGTTCCTGCCGAAATAAGAACATGATCACGCTCCACATAGTATTTCAACATTCTGTCCGCTATAGCTATGCGTTGCTCCATCTTATTCAGAATCTGCTCCACACTCATTCTTTCGCCTCCATCGTCTGCATCACAATGACAGAAACTAATCTTGTAATACGCAATGTCCTCCACATCAAACAGAGGATAGAACTCCCACTCTTGTGCTGTCCCCAGAGATCTTGAGTGCAGTTCCCCTGCAAGCCGTTTCAACATTTCCGTTTTATATATAATTGTTTCTGGCGGGAACAAGATGAACCTTGTTTTCGGAGCTGCCACACCTCTTGGGATATTCACTCTTTGGTAATCGTTCATACTATTCATTGTCACTAACTTATCCTCCCCGCTCTTATTCTGCATATAGTAATCACAGATAACCAAGTCTGCATACTCTCCCCTCAATCTGTCAACGCACTCCTGCAGCAAAACCTCATCCATCCAATCCTCATCACTCACCACCTTCACATATCTTCCTTCTGCTTGCGCCAACACATCTGGCACATCAGCAAAACCCTTTGCTTTGAGCACTTCCACCCCATCATTTATTAGGCATCTAAATTTGCGTTTTTCAGAGCCATCCTCCCTGCCACACTTCACTACAATAATGCTAAGCATCTTTTGCTTTATCTTTTCCCCCTTCTTTCTTTCCTGTATATACAAATCAGCGCTTTTTCTCATCGTCTCAAACATATCAGGACACATCTTTTGCAGCCTTGCGAAGCTCTCCAAATCCTTCAGCAGAGACACACTTTCCATGCTCACCAAGCTCTTCTTTGGCGAATTTAGCACACCAAGTACATATGGAGACAATTTATCATGTTTACGGATTTCTTCATATACTGCATCAGAAGATAAAGGATATGAAATATCACCTAAAGAATAGTAATAATGGATAATCTTTGCATTTATGCTATACCAAATACCTTGACACATAACCTGGCAGTTCCATTTATCTGCCACATGAGCAATAACACCACCTAACTCTTTATTAGCAAGCCCAAGAGGCACTTGATCTGTTGGCTTACCTAACGCTCTGCACTCATTCCATTTTTTATGCCATTCGTCATATAAATTATGTGCTATCGGCGTATCCTTAACATACATCACTCCGCTGTTAAAATAAGGTGCGCCCACTAACTCTTCAGCCTTTCCAATAGATGCCGCTTTACTATATTCACCATAAATCTCTTCAGAAAAACAATAAAAATAACTCTGCTCTCTCACAGCACACACATCATGCTCGAAATCATCACACTCTGCCATGGCATCTATGCGTCCGGTATTGTTCGGCTCGTGATTGCTTTCCTCGCCTCTTGTGACCTGTGCTGAGCGGTTTTCATTGCCTCTTGCGTCTTGTCCCGAGCGGTTATCCGCACCCTCATTCCCCATCAGCACCAGAGGACTCTTCACTCCCCACACAGCCAAAGCCACTCTCTCCTTCAGTTCCTTAGTACATCCCGCCTTAAAGCCACGCACCACGCCCCCAAGATGCTTCTCCATGTCCTCCGTCACAACGAGAATGACATGCACATGGTTCGGCATCACCACCTTCCTTATTATCTTCACCATAGGGAAAAACCTCACCAGCCCTTCCAGCTCTGCAGCCACCTTTCTGCCCATAGGAGAACGCTCTATCCTCACGGGATTCTTCCCCGTGGCATCCTGCCAATCACCCACAAGCCTACCAAGCAGAGGCTCACGATTATCTACCACAAGAGTCAGCATATAGATGCCCCTCTTGCGGTAGTCGTGCCACAAAGCTCGTTGCTTCATTCGCATCTCCTCGTGCGCCTTCTTTTCCATGCTCTCTAACCCTTTAGCATTCTACTGAATTATGCAATTTAACGACTTTATTTTGAAATCACCAAAGGAATGGCAGTTTATTTTCGCAATCTGCTGTTTCTGTACAAGCAGAGGCAGACCTAAGCCTGCCTCCAAGTTATCGTTATCGTTTAATTTACCTCTTATCTCACCATAAACTTCTTGCCTCCCTGAATGTAGAGGCCTGGAGCGAGAGCAGAGCGATCACCAGCTGTGTTGACCAAAGTACCTGTGATAGAGTAGATTGCGCCACTCTTTTGCTTGAGTTTCGTTGTCGCGAAACTCTGCTCCAAACAGCACAAGGTCGAAATCGGAGTCTTTGTATCGGTCGAGAAGGAAGAATGCACCGTAGAGAAAATAGTCGTCGGCATCGATGAAAATTATCCATTTTCCCTTCGCTGCCTCCACTCCTCTGTTGCGTGCTACGCCTGGACCTGAGTTTGTGTCGAGGTAGATGTAATGCACATAAGGATTGTCGTGCATTGGCATGGATTCGTGAGGGATGCCTGAAGCATCATCTACCACAATTGCCTCAGCCTCAGGGCATAAGGGTATGGACTCGAGGCAACGGTTGAGGGTTGCCACGGTCTTGTAGTGTGGTATGATAATGCTATAGGTTGGATTCATTTGGCGCGTGATCTATCTGTCTCTGAACTTTCTCTATTTGCTTCTAAGTAGGTGATCTTACTTATCCCTGCAAGAAGAACACGGCAACTTCGCGACCGAAGACTTCCTCGAGTTTGTCGAGCAGCACGGACTTGAAGATGTGCTGGAATGTCTCGTGGAAAGTGCGAGTTGGCACGGCAATGGTCACTGTGTCTGGCTCAACTTTGTAGAGCTCAATCTCTGGAAGCCAGTTCTCAATGCTTGGGATGTCGGACAAATCGGTCTTTACTTGATTGAAGAGACGACGGTCTTCTTCGGTGTACAATCGCATAACCTGGATAGGTTCCTCCCCTACCCTGCTCGACTGCTCGTCGGCAGCGGCGGCTGAGTAGTTTTTCTGTCCGATGCTGTCTGCCATCTGTTTCTCCATCGACTTTGCTTTGTCGGCAATGCGTGTCTGAAGAAAATCGGTGAAGGTGCGGTTGCAGTATGATCGCTTGTTCTCTTTGATCTGCACTTTCTTGCTGTCAATGGCTTCTTTGAGTTCATTCATCTTGTTGATGAACGGCTCGCGGTCGTCGGGCGTGAGAGAGGTGATGATCTTTCGCACTTGTGCTTGCGATTGGTCAAACTCCTCTGTGAGACGGCGCTCTATCTCGATGGTTTCGCGCGCTGTAGCCTTGTCTTCCTTGATGCTCTGACCTACATTGCTGAGGAAGAAGTCGAAGTGCAGCTGATCTGGATTTTTCTGTCGCTTGCTCGTTTTGTAGATTGGAGTGTACTCAAAATAGAAGTCGCTGATGTTGTTGTCGGCCATGTTCTTGAGGGTCTCAACTGACGGACGAAGCACTCGCTTGACAAAGTCGCAGTAGTGTGGATACTGTATGATGCGCTCTTTTGTCTTCGCGTCAACCTCGGTGTCGTTGAAGCCGATGTCGTGGCGGAACTTCCAATAATCTACGGTCAAGCCGTTGTCCATGTACTTGAAATTTGACAAATACAAGTAGATGCGCTTTGGGAATTTCTCTGAAATCATGAGAGCTGTGTTGTCGATGAAATCGTAGATGCGGCCATCTTGAGGGAAGAGGACATTTACGACTTCTTTGCTCATTATGACTGTGAAAATCGGTGAGCGATTCTTGTACTTATATGTCTGACGACCAGTCTGAGGGTCGCGAACAATCTCCATGTTCTCCGAACCAATCTCGAAGAAGCTCTTGCGAATCATGATTGGCTTGCCATCTTTTTCTGCTGGCACCCACACTTTTGCGTCAGCAATCGTGCAAACGGCTTTGAATGCCTGGCTGTAATGCGGGGTGTCAACTCCCAGCTCCTTGAGATGGATGTCAAAAGCGAGATCACCATCCTTCAAGAAGTTTTTCTGCACTCCTTCATGATCAAAGATGCTGAGCTGAACAGGCTTCTTTCTGAATTGTCCGTCGCGCTGATCTTTGATTGCGCCACGAAGCTTGCGAAGCACTGCTATCACAACATTCTGCTGAAATGCGGTTGCTTCGTATCCATTCACAGCCAGTGCCAACGGCTGAAAGAGAAGGTTGTCCTTGGTCAGCACAATGTCCTCGCGCTTGTTCTTTTTTGTCTTACGAGTGTTAGCGACAGCTTTTGCTGCACCAGGTTCTTTCTTTTCTTCTTTTTCCATATACTACTTTTAAGTAGGTAATCAATTTTTTTAATAATATTCTTGTAGGTGTTTTCCTAATATCTGCGCTCTCGTAGTCGCATCTTTGCTTCGTTTTCTCGGTCGCAATGTCCGCATTTGAACCGTCTTCGAGCAGAGTGATTGATATGGCGATGATTTCATATCGCTTAATATGATTTCATATCGCATAATATGATTTTATATCGCTTAATATAGTTTCACTCGCTGCATATAGTTTCATGTCACTTCATTTAGTTTCATATCGTATAATATGATTTCATATCGCATAATATAGTTTCATATCACTTCATGTGAATCCTACTCTCTTAGTCGCTTCCAAAATCGTGACATTTTGCCTCGTTTCTTAACGGTTGCTTCCCTTAAAAGCAAATCTGCATCCAAATTGAGCACTGCTATTATTAAAGCAATTATGAGCACCTACATATATATTATATAT
>JAGHVC010000190.1 GCA_018064505.1 Candidatus Minthosoma caballi
GTTCTTTGATAAATATCAATAAAAAGCATAATATTTTCGTTTTTCTTATTTTCGTTTTTGTCAAAAATCACAAAGAGCGTAGCTTTGCAGCGTGTTAAGAAAGAACACAAGACACAAACACGACAAAAGGTTAGTTAAGGTATTAGTATTAAGGTAAGTTTTCTCAAAAAGGTATTAGTTAATAAGGTATTAGTAAGATTGTTTTAGGTAAAGTACAGAAAGCGATGCTTGTGAAAGCATCGCTTTCTTTATGGCTCTGCTCATATAATTTTACTGATAATTTTAAGCCCTCCGCAGAGCTCTTTATCTCTTTTCCCCTTTTTGACTTCCCCACTTACCCTTTCCGCTCTAATTTATAGACAATGAAATGGTTATATAGGGTAAGTACCCACCCTCACACTTACCCCTATACTTACCCTGAACCTACCACAAAGAGCAAGCAGCAAAGGCAATCTGTTCCAGAGTTTCAGTTTCGTCTCAGTCGAATTGTTGTCAGAACGATGTTTGCAGGCTTTTCAGCATAATGTTGTGACGGCAACAGCGGTAATTTAATTGTGGCTCTTCCGTAATGTTATTCCCGCGCCTTACAGGAAAAATGTTACGGTTCGTCCGTAAATCTTTTACAGAAGAGTCAGGAAAAGTTTTACGGCGGAGGGATGGATTTGGTGATAACGAAAGGGAGCTATTTGGTGATAACGAATGTTTTCACAATTTGTACGCTATGTTTTCATTTTAAGTACTTTGCGTGTAGGAAAATCGCCGTACCTTTGCATCGTCAAACAAAAACAAAATGTACAACCTCTTAAAATTACACAACTATGAGTCTTATCGAAATTCTCATCCATCTCTTCGGATAATGATTCCGAGACACAACAAAATAACAGATTGCACATCTGCAGTACATAAACTTTACAAATTCTTAAAATTACACAACTATGAGTCTTATCGAAATTCTCATCCATCTCTTCGGATAATGATTCCGAGACACAACAAACAGCAGATTTCACATCTGCAGTACATACAGTTATAGTAGCTGAACTTTGAGCCTACCTTTTCGCAAGGGTGGGCTCAAATTTTTTTAGTGGGATAATTTTCATGGCTATGTTGTACATTTTGACTGATAATTTGGGAATGCCTACAGAGCGAGTCAGTTTTAGTGCCAATTTGCTCATGATGTAGGTAATTTAGTATGTGATTGCTATTTCTTACGCCCTTTGAGAAGCGGTACTCATGCCCTGTAAGAAGCGGTTTGTATGCTCTGTGCGAACCGCTACTCATGCCCTGTAAGAAGGACATTCTCAGCTTGATTATTCGAGGTAAGTACAGGGGGAAGTATAGGGTAAGTGTCTGTATGGGTACTTACCCTATATAACTTTCTAATTATCTGTCTATTATAGCGAAAAGGGTAAGTGGGGAAGTAGAAAGAATGTGAAGATGTAAAAAACAAAATGGGTATAGAATTTCTCCTTCCCTTGATTTTCGCTATCAATTATTCTTTTTTCTTTTTGTGTGAGACGCCTCTGTGTTTAATGTTTTTATATACATTATTTGACCAATTTCTTTCTCGTTCAGATTTTTATTTATAACTTTGTGGATGAATTGCCTCTATGCCTGAGTCATTTTGAAAGAGTGATGGATGGGCGAGAGCAAATTAGAGAAAGTGTTTTTCGTGCTTGGTCTTTGACTGTTGAAACTTTGAAAACTTCAGCAGTGAAGCGGTCAACATTGGGCTTCACGCTTTCTTTTTCATGTGCTTGCGAGCATATAATATAATAATGTATAATGTCTGAACAGAAGCCCTAAGACACTTAACAATAGTTTTATGCTATCTGAACAATTAAAAGAACTGATATACTTGGCCGTTGAGCCAAATTGCTTCGATGAAGATAAGCGTCAGGTAATCTACAGACGAGCTGATAGCGAAGGAAGCAATCGTCGTGAAGCGGATGAATACATAACCGAATTGCTATCTGCAAAATATCAGACAACTAAAAAACAGAGAACAAGCAAGCTAGATTATCTGAAGAAGTTCTTCCTGAAAAGATTGCACATTAATGGGGAGAGATTTTGGATTGATTGCATTCAATGTGACGGGCAAACCATCGAGGCGGGAAGAAAGCATGCGTATTTGTTCTTTGGCAAGCCTATTTCATATTCGATACCCGTTGAAGACCTTGTGTACTTTGACATTTTCAGCAAGGTAGGAGTGCGCAAAAGAGCAGAATTCGGCAGTAAGGATTCGCAGTGGGATGTAAGACTCACAAAAGCAGATGCTGATGAACTGCGACAGGTGTGCATCAATCATCTCGCGCGCTTTTCTTGGCCTGATGTGAAAATATACAAGACAGATAGAACCAAGACTCACTCCTTGACCCAGCCATTGCTTTGGGTCAGCAACGACTGTATCATAAGAAGCCACAACTGCATGGGAGGAACAGAAAGCCGTGATATTGTTGATATTAAAGATGTTGCTTTCTTCTGCAAAACGAAAGGCGCTTTGAATTCTAACATTTACTTTGGCTATTATGATCAAATAGATATTGATGGCGTGCCACATAAGCTCGCCGATTATCTTGAGAATCATTGCAAAGAACATGGTGCGAAGATTGCCAAAGACCTGCTTCATGTGTTTAAGCCTGCGGATTCATTTGTCAAGAAGCTTAACCCTGCTAATTGGTTCAACAATGAAAAAGTTGTATTGAACGACGAAGCTATCATATATTATAGCAAGTCGTTGTTCAGCACAGAGTGCACTTACCTCCCTTACGAGAAAGTAAAAGTAGCAGATTTCGGTAGGGGGCTTTTTGGCAAGAGCATTAATCTTTTCGGAGAACAGAACATCATTACTCGCTACAAATACTCAAGCGGAAAATGCGTTGATGTGATTAAAAAAGAGTTGGACAAGCATGGCATAAAACCAGGATTCGCAAGAGTTTATTATTCATGGCCGTGGTCTCGCGCATTTGGTGCAGATGTTGTAGCTATCACACATGAAGGCTTGTGCTTGTCTGCCCGTGAATACCAAGGCGGTGGCGTTTTCGGAAGAAGAAAAACATATTACCTACCGTATAGCGACATTATTCACTATGACAAATTTTGGTGGCGTGTTCTTTGGCGAACATATTACATCAAAGCTAAAGTACAAACCATTAGAAAAGACCAAAATACGAAATTTGTTAATTTCAAGTTCCGCAGGATGGTGTTCTGGTGCAATTTGTTCAAAACTTTGACGGGCTCAAGTGCTAAACAGGACGAACGAGAGCACAAGATTTGTAAAGAGGATTATAAGGAATTCAAATAAAAGGAAAAGATGTACTCAAAAGAATTTGATAAAAAAATAGAAGAAGCTGTTGCGGAAGGACAGATATCTAAAAGTGGCAGAGCTACTTTGCATAGTGAGGCTTCACCGCAGAAGATCGATGATGAGGAATTGGATATTGTCATCGATGGAAAAGCATATCTGGCAAGAAATGGCAAAGAATATGAAGGGCTGGAAGGCATAAGCACATATGCTCAATCCACAGAGTCTGAGGTAGAAACATCTGACGATGACGGGTTCAATCTAATGAAACTGCTAAAGCTGATTTTCCATAGTCGCATAGCATTGGTCATAGCCATCATAGCTCTCATAATTCTGCTTTGGCCTGTCATTCTCCTCATCTTAGTGTATTTTGTTTCATTGTTCCCAAGTGGTTCCGATTCGGCAAAACAAGAAACAGCTGCCAATGACACAACCGCCATTGTAACACAAAATGCTGAGAGTGCAGAAAGCATAGAACAAGCACCAAAGGAGAATAATATTGCTGATGACAATATTGTTACCACACCCGACGGCCAACGATGCCGCATAGAATTTATCGACCGCACACTCTACGCAACAGTATTAGGAGATGACGGCTCAGAGCTTCGTGAAAAGGAGATGAAATTTGACAATAAGATAACTGAATTCTGCTGTGCAGGCTCTGCGGTATATGTCATTGTAAACATGCTGGAAGATGGAGAACAGTCCAGCTTGCCTTTTGTAGGTTTGTATAAAGTGGATGTTTACAATGAGCGTTGGGAGTTTATGGAAACATCCAACTACATATCTTTCAACAAATCCGCAAAGAAGATTCACCTGAAAACAGCAAACGGACTTGCAGGAGATAGTGAGGCAGATGGATATTTGTGGGATGAAAGAGACATAAACATGTAATTCAAACAATGATCTCACAATCTCCTTCTCGGATGGTAAGTCTGGGGTAAAGTATAGGGTAAGTGTCCGCATGGGTACTTACCCTATATAACTTTCTAATTATCTGTCTATTATAGCGAAAAGGGTAAGTGGGGAAGTAGAAATAGGGAAAAAGGGGTTCTTCACCAATTTAGGTGCTGAATTTGAGAACCAAGCCATCAAGTAGCAAACGCCAACATAGCTAATGTGTTAGGATGGTGGCATCAGTGCCGTGAACTTGGCATCCATCGCATGAGGACGAAGTACGCGCCACTGCAATGGAAGGATCCTTTGGAACACAGAAGGAGCATTACGGACTGAAACGCATAAACGGACGAATCAAGAAAACGGAAATCCTGATAATCTTCTTCGGCATCCATACGGCTAATACGGTGCAAATGGCAAGGAGAATTGCAAAGGCTGAACTCAGCCAGGCAGCCTAACCACATATCTGTCACACATTATACCTCATACAAGGGATAACTATGTCCAGACAATACAAAATAACGAGTCAAATAACGACAAAGCTCAGATAAAATGCAGACGAGGGTACCCCCTTAAGGCACACCCTCGTCAATCAAAATTAATTTCTCTGTATAAAACGACAATCCCTAAATAAAAAAGAAAACAAGAAAACGCTCTTTGACATATTGGAAACAAAAAAACAGAAAATGTTTTGCCATTTGGGAAGTTTGATGTAATTTTGTCAAAAATAATATTGATATGAAAGCAAAAGAACCTATTATGACTTATATATCAATGCCTTCCACTTCCATCATGCGAGGTAGGCTGATTGAAGCTTTAGCGAATGAAAATGATGCAAGTTTCATTCAAACGATGTATGTAATGATGGTTCAAATAAAAAAAGAGTCGTATACTAAGGAGCCTGCAAAGTATTCCTTGTCAGAGCTTAAGGGCATTCTTGCCCATAATGACAGCAATGAATTGTCGTATGATGAAATGCGTATGGCGTACATGAAGGATAAGTTTTCGCTATGAAGAATTTCTTGATACAAATGTAGTGATGGATTATCTTGCATCACGGGGAGATGTAGAATCCGTAAGCAGAATCTTCAAACAGATAGAAGAAGGAGCGCATTCGGCGTTCATTTCAATAGGATCTTTCTATACGATAACTTATCTTACTGAGATTTTTCTCAAAAACAAAGGCTTGGAAAAAACAGAAAGGATTAAGATGCTCCGTGCCACATTGGAATCCTTGCTGGTGTATCTCAATGTAGCTGGACACACCAAAGCACAATTGTTGAAAGGTGTGAAAGATGTGGAATTTCAGGATATTGAAGATTCATATCAGTATCAAGCTGCATTGTCTGCAAAATGTGAATGTTTGATTACAAGTAATATAAAGGATTTTTGTGAATTGGAAAATCCATTGATAGATATTATATTGCCGAAAGATTTCTGTAATTGATTTTTTTTTTGTTTCCAATATGTCTCTTAGCGTATGAATTTCTTGCTGCTTTCAAGCGCTTGAAAACGAAGCTATGAAAATGTCAGCGATAGTTATTTGCGTGATATTCTAAGGAGATAGAATTGAGCCTTTTCATAGAGTATACAAACGGCAATTCCATTGTTTTTGGAATTGCCGCTTATTGTATGCTTGATAGCGGAAGAGAAGAGCTGAAGGATGAGAGTTAGGAGATGCTTGTATCCAAAAACCTCAGTTCTGCTTCGAGCATTTCGTATGGTAAGTCTGGGGGTAAGTATAGGGTAAGTGCCCGCATGGATACTTACCCTATATAACTTTATAATTATTTGTCGATTATAACGAAAAGGGTAAGTGGGTAAGTAGAGAAAGATGTAAAACGACAGAATAGGTAGAACTTTGCCATCTCCTTAATTTTTAACCCTTAACCTTTACCTTACCCCACCAGGCAAGCATCGAGTTCTGCTTTGATTGCAGCTTTGTCCATCTTTTGTCCGATGAATACAAGTTTCTGCATGCGGTCGCCATAAACAGGATCCCATTCTGCAGCAATCTTAGGATTCTGCTCCAGAAGTTGCTTTAGTTCGTCGGACGGCATGGTAGCATACCACTGTCCAGCGTTGCGAAGATTCACCTGCTTGCCTGCTTGCTCGAAAACATAGCATGCTTCTTGTTCGTCATCGAAGTAGCAAAGACCTTTGGCACGAATGATGCTCTTTGGCCATTTGCGAGCGACAAACTCGTCGAACAATCCGAGGCTGAATGGCTTACGGGCGAAATAAACGAATGTGCCAATGCCGTATTCTTCAACTTCGCCGCCATCGTGATGGTGGTGATGATGATGGTGATGGCAGCAATGCTCATCGCACACATGCCCCTCTTCACCATGCTCAGGATTGTCATGGTCGTGGTGATTGTGGTGGTGATGATGCTCTTCATGTTCATCATCGTCATCGTCTTCGTGGTGATGGTGGTGCTCGTGTTCCTCCTCCTCATCATCATCGTGATGGTGGTGCTCATGCTCCTCATCTTCGTCATCGTGAATGTCTTCAACCTCACGCACCCATGTGGCAGAAGTGGCAACTTTCTCAAAATCGAATAGGCGAGTGTCAACAAGCTTCTCTAAATCGACATCGCAGTAGTCACACTCTATGATTTCTGCCTTTGGCTGAAGGGCGCGGATAATCTCCTTGATACGGCCAAGTTCCTCGCGAGTGACTTCTGACGCTTTGTTGAGCAGAACCATATTGCAGAATTCAATCTGCTGAATGACAAGGTTTTCAATATCTTCCTCGTCGATGTCTTTTTTCAACAAATCAAGACCGCCTGCAAACTCATCCTTGAGACGGAGTGCATCAACAACTGTGACTATGCAGTCGAGGCGCGCCATGCCGTCTTTCACGAATTCCACTCCCATGCCAGGGATAGAACAAATTGTCTGTGCTATTGGAGCAGGCTCGCAAATGCCGCTTGCTTCAATAACGATGTAGTCGAACTTGTGCATCTTTGTGATGTCGCGAAGTTGCTCGACGAGATCCATCTTGAGAGTGCAGCAGATGCAACCATTCTGCAACGCTACGAGGCTCTCATCTTTCTGTCCCACAATGCCTCCTTTTTCTACGAGGTCAGCATCTATATTCACTTCGCCTATGTCGTTCACAATCACGGCAAACTTTATGCCCTGCTTGTTTGTGAGTATGCGGTTCAGCAATGTTGTTTTGCCACTGCCCAAATAACCAGTGAGCAGCAGCACAGGTAATTCCTTAATTTTCATAGTTTGTGCATGTTTTGAATTATGCGGCAAATTTACTGATTATTGAGGAGAATTGCAAATTTCGATAGTTGTTTGTAGAGGAAGGTTTTCAGAAGAACTTCCTACATATATAATAGCTTTGCCTGTTTCTACATTCCATGCATGCTGGAATTCATTCCAATGGCGAAGGTGCTGAATAGGAATGCTAATTGTCACATTCTCAGTAGCTCCAGCTTTTATAGCTACGCGCTTGAATCCCTTTAACTCATACTTTGGACGCTCTACTTTAGAGTCAGGTCGTGCAATGTACACTTGGGCAACTTCGTCTGCTTCCATTTTGCCCGCATTTGTGAGTTTGAAGGTGACATCGAGATTGGTGCCGTTTATCTCTGCCTTTGCATCAGCGTAGTTGAAAGGAACATAAGACATGCCGTAACCGAAAGGATACATAGGCTTCACATTCTTGGTTGTGAACCAACGATAACCGACTAAAATGCCTTCTGAGTAGTCGGCTTCGGCATTGCGCTCTGCACGGAATTTATCCTTATTCACCAAGTCAACAAATACATCGCTGCTGCCTGCTTGTTCTTTTTGCGGGAACACGCCAAGAGCGTAGGCAGGGGAATCCTCAAGCTTTTCTGGTAATGTGAAAGGAAGTTTTCCGGAAGGGGCAATTTTACCTGTGAGAATATCTGCTAATGCATGTCCGCCCTCAGAGCCATTAAACCAAGAATATACAAGGCTCTTAACGGCAGGGTTTACTTTTCTCAGATCAACAGGAGCACCTGCTACCATCACAGCCACGATGTTTGGATTTACGGCAGCAAGAGCTTCGACGAGTTCTTCCTGCCCGAATGGCATATTGATGTCTTTGCGGTCAGAACCTTCTGTTTCTACTTCTCGGTTGTCGCCTCCTACAAAGATTACCATGTCAGCTTTCTTTGCTGCTGCAACAGCTTCTGTTTTAAGTACTTCTGCTTTCTTTTCCCACTCTTCTGTGTTGACTGTCTGACCACGGCGCGCTCGTGGCTTAGGTTCGTACCCTTGGGCAAAGATTACCTTTGCCTTGCCTTTAAGTGCAGTCTGCAAACCCTCCAAAGGAGTGATTTCGTAAAGTGCTTTCACGCCAGCGCCAACACCGCCTTGAGCCATCTTGCGAGTAGCATTGTCGCCAATCACAGCAATGGTTTTTACCTTCTTGCTAATAGGCAGAAGGTTGTCTGCATTCTTGAGCAAAACGATGCTCTTGCTTGCCACTTCGTAGGCAATCTTTTGTTGTGCAGGCTGTGAAGTGACTTGCTTGTTTGCTTCTGATTTTGGAACAGCGGGAATTGCCATTCTCACTCGAAGAAGATTGCGCACCTTGGCGTCAATAACTTCCATTGGCACGGCGCCAGAGCGAACAGAGTCGATAAGTGCCTGACCCATGTATGTGTTTCCTGGCATCTCAACATCAAGTCCTCCAACGGCAGCTCCAACAGTGGAGTGAGTGCCGCCCCAGTCGGAAATAATGATGCCTCGGAATCCCCACTCATTGCGGAGAATGCGATTCTGGAGATTGTCATTTTCAGAGCACCAGCGTCCCCATACTTTATTATATGCAGCCATCACGCCATAAGCATTGGCGTCTCTGACAGCCATTTCGAAAGGAATGAGGTATATTTCTCTCATAGCACGCTCTGTCACATTCACATTGACGAAACCGCGCATGTTCTCTTGATTGTTCAATGCAAAATGCTTCAGACAAACAGCCTCTTTATTGTCTTGAGCGCCAAGGGTATAGCCAACTGCAAGCTGTCCGCTCAGTATAGGGTCTTCACTCAAATACTCGTATGTGCGGCCGCCTGTAGGAATGCGCTGAATGTTGATGGCTGGTCCGAGAATCATGTCTTTGCCACGAAGGCGAGCTTCTATAGCCATTGCTTTGCCGTATTGATATGCAATGTCTTTTGACCAAGTTGCAGCGAGGGCTGAACCTGTAGGGAAGAATGTTGCTTTGTCTGTTTCCCATTTCAGGGAGTTCCAAGAATGTGGCTCCATTTCCTCTCTGATTCCAAAAGGCCCGTCGGCATATTCTATGTCTGCAATGCCAAGCCTTTCAATGCCAGCAGAAGAGAACATGTTCTTGCCATGCAGCATGTTCACTTTCTCTTCAAGAGTCATGGACTTGATGATGTCTGTGATTTCGGTTTCGTGCTGTAGCAGAGGGTTTGACTGCTGAGCATAGATGCAGCTTTGGGCCAGCAGCAAAGCAAAGAGGAAAGTAAAAGTTTTTTTCATGGGGAAGTTAGTTTATTTGTGTAGTTTTTTGCAGGTAGGGAAGGATTTAGAATGGATAGCCTACCGCAAAGTGTAATCCTACGCCTTCAGAAAACTTGCTAATGTTGTAGTAGCTTTTCTTGCCAGTGTTGTAAGGTGCGTGAATTCCGATGCCGAGGTCAAGGCGCAGCACGAGGAATTCCATGTCATATCTGATGCCAAAACCTGTGCCGAGAGCAAGTTGGTCAATGAAATCACGCATTGAAAGCTGAGCACCTTTTTGCACCGTGTTGGAGTTGGTGTTCATAATCCACACATTGCCCGCATCGACGAAAAAGGCACCATTTAATGTGTTGACAATTGGGAAACGATATTCGGCGTTCACCTCAAGCTTGAAGTCGCCTGTCTGATACACATAGCTGCCATAGCCTTGTTTGTCGTAGAAGCTGCCAGGGCCAATGCTTCTCACAGCAAATGCACGAATACTGTTGGCTCCTCCCACATAGAACAGTTCACTATAGGGAGCATAGCTTGAGTTGCCGTAGCTCCAAATTGTGCCCAATTGCACTCGTGTTGCCAGTTGAGTGTTTCGTGTTAGATGGAACTTGTTCTTAAGCGTGAACTGAGCTTTAAGGAACTGAGAATAAGGAGTCCAAAGTAGTTTCTTGTCTTCTTGATGATAGTTAAATCCAAGCCATGAGTTGACAAGGTTCAAACCATTCGCAGATTCTTTCACCGAAGCCTCGAAGTGCATGGTGTGGCGAATGCGTGTGTTCCATGTGTTGTCATACACAATTGCATACTTGATGGCAGGGATGAGCTGCTCTTTCATGCTTGCATTTATCACAGAGTTGTGGTCCATCATGTACTGCATAGTGTCAGAAAGCTCCAAAACCTTGCGATAGGCAATCGAAATCGGAGTGAGCTGATGGCTCCATGAGCGGCTTGTCTGGAATCCGTAAGTAGCATCTACCTCTCCTGTGACAGTGCGGAAGTATGATGAGCGTTTCAAATGATCAATGTCGATGGAGAAGGAGGATGAAGTAGGGTACTTATATATTTTTTTATTCAGCCATGGGAATGCAATCCATGGGTATGAAAGCGAGGTGACAATGCCTGCTTCGTAGGAGTCGATGCGCTTGCCTGTGTCTGTTCGCCAACCATTGTTGCCGAGAGTTTGCCATTCGTAGCTGCCTTTAAGTCCTACCGAAAAGGTCTCGCCGTGGTGAAAAGCATTTCGTTTTGAGAATGTTATGCCGGCATGAGGACCTATTTGTGAGTTTGATTTTTGAGTGATGTTGAAGTCGAGCTCTGCGTCTATCAATTTATCCATAGTCACATCCAATCTAACATCGAGAGTATCGCACATGTCTGTGGTGTCGCGAGGGGTGAATGACATTCTGACATTAGAGAAGATGTTCATATTGTGAAGGTTTGTAATAGTCTGATTCACACGACTCTGATTATACATTCTTCCTTTCCAGAACTTGAAGTTCTTGAACATAACTCGTGGCTTGATAGGCATACGGTTACCTTGGTAAGCAATCTTCAATCCATTGAGCACAAGGGAGTCGTCATACTGCACTCCTCGTCTTGAGCCAGTGCCTCTTTGACTGTTTTGTGTGCTGTCAACGCTGAGGGAATCTCGATTGATCAAATTGGTGAATCCCATACGCGTTCTCGATGCCATTCTGCTTGCTGCATTAATGTTAGAGCTTTTGCGAATGTATGCATTCACATTGCCAATATAGTACTGATGCAGTGCATTCAGGGGAGTCTCTGCGTCTTGCTCTACGATAAGCGATACATGCTTTGGATGATTGATGGAATCAGCAAAATAATTGATGTAGTCAGGCCTGTAGAAGTAGAAGCCATTGTTATGGAATGCATCTACGAGTCTTGTTTTCTCATTGGTCAAATCGAGAGTGGAGAATTGTCCTCCTTTCTTGAGGTAAGCTTCATTTTGGGTAGCCTTGATAATGCTGTCTTCTATTGCTGGGAACACATATCTGATAGAATCATAGAGGTAAGGCTCTCCAAGATTTATGTTGTAAGTGATTTTCTGCTTGCGCGGATTCTTTTGGTTTACTAGTGCATAGCCAACATTGCCATTGAAGTAGCCGTAGTTTTGCAGCAAGTTGGTAGCCACCTTTGTTCTTGTCAACGGCGAGACATGGGCAATAGTAATAGGGGTGGTACTGAATGCATTGAACATCCACTTCTTGAAAGGGGTGCTTTGGTCATTCACAAAAGCATTATAAACCCATAATCCTACAGGGAAAGGAGTGCGAGCAGACGAACTGCCCATGAAAGCTCCATTAGGTTCGTAAGCCAAAGCTCCTTCTATTTCTATAAGAGCTTGCTCTTCTGCTGTGGTACCTTTGCTGTCATGCACCTTTATTGATTTTATGCCGGTGTACAGCACTTCACCTTCAGGCAGATTGCTCGTTGTAGAACAGCTTGCAAGAATCAGTATTAATAATATGTATAGTAAATGCTTTCTCATCAATTCTTCAGATTAATCCTTCTTGCCGCCTTCTTCGTTTTGGCGCTTTTTGTCTTTCTTGTTCTCTTTTTTATCCTTTTGCTCGGAATTTCTATTGGTGTCACCCTTTTCATCTTTCTTTTTCTTCCAGATGAAAAGGTCAGAGAATTTGTCAACCTTCTTGCGCAACAACACACCACCGCCATTCTTGTCCAATTCTCCCTCAACCAGATTGCTGAAGTCTTTCTCGTGGAACACTCTCACATATTGAGTGCCACCGTCGTCAAGACGCCATTCAAGTGAGATGTCATCGATGTATGTGCCGGATTCATTGCGCTCTTTGTCGCCGTCAGCGCTCACCTTGCCGCCAATCACCACATTGAGTCGGTCGCTGAAGAATCGGCGAGAGAACTTGAATGAGTAGTCGGTGCGAGTGGTTCCGTTGTCACGAGTTGTTTGTTCCATGCCAACATCCACATTCACAAGAGTGCTGAATGCTTTGCCTGCAATGTTGTTTATTTCATTCTGCAAGAAGCTGTTAAGGGCATTCCCGGCAGTGAATCCTTTACTGTTGGCACTTGAGAGATACATGCTTGTAGCCAACATTGCCACAGCAAGCTTGTTGCGTTCTTCAGGCCCCATAGCTGCCAATTCGCTCTGCACGGTCAGATCTTCTGGAGCTTCTATGGTGAATTCAAGTCCCATGTTTGACAAGGTGTTGGTGATTTTCAAACCTGCATCGAAAGTCACGCTTCGACTTGCTCCTGTACCGTCTGCCACAGTTGCACGAGTGCGTTCTGTTGCAGCAATGTTCAGGATTGGGTTGGCTGGATCGCCTGTGAACTCTATGTAGGAACCATTGTGTATCCTGAAGGTTTTCAGAGGAATGATAGGGAGGGTGTATTTCATTTCACCCTCGTTGATGGTGTATCGTCCTTGCATGTTCAGCACGCCTTGAGGGGAGAGTGTCATTCTGATTGTGCCTCCACCTTGCACATTCACATAGCTTTGTTTGTCAGCAGAGATTTCTGCTCTAAGATGCGCTCCATTTTCCACTTCAAGGCTCATGTTCATATCAATGCCCATGAAGGTCTTCTTTTCTTCTTCTCCACTTGATTCAATAGGCGCTTTGAAGTCGATGAATGTGACGATGTCATCTAAACGATCTCCTTGAGAAATAGGCGTTTCCGTCATGATGTAAGTCATGTCGGTTGACTTCAGCACTCTCACCAATCCTCTTACAGAGAGATCCTTCAGAGAACCGTTCACGCGAGCAAAGAAGTCTCCGTACATGTCGCCATAAAGCACCTTCTTTGCTGTGCGCTTTGCTTCTACCAGCTTGAAGTTGTTGCCGTAGAGGCTCAAGGCCATGTTGATGTTTTTGAAATTAGCAAAGTCCACATATCCGTTCAGAGCGAGTGGATTGTCGTCGGCGCCATAAATCTTGAATTGTTCAAAGGTTAAATGGCTGTCTTTGAATCGTATGGTATCATTTGCAAGACCTAAGTCGAGACTGTAGGAATTAGCTATTGCATGAACATTCTTTGGTCTAAGTTCACCAGTGAACAAGAGAGCATCTGTAGGCCCTTCGACATAAGCATTACCAGCCAGGTGACCAGAGAATGCAACAATTTGGTCAGGGATGAATGGCGAAATCATTGACATTGGAATGTCCTTGAGATTTGCTTCTGCTATCAGAGCCCCTTTATCTTTGGCGTCGTATCGTCCTTGTAAATCAAGTATTTCCGTGCTATTGTATTTCATACTCATGCCGAAGTTGTGAGCTGTTTCTCCCTCTGGTACATAGTGGAATGTAGCTCCTAAGTCGCCCACTTTCATACCTTCGTACATGAAGTCATCTACGCCTGTAGTGCCGCTCACGGTAAACATATTTTGTTCCACATCATAGTCGGCATCGATGTTCAACAATCCATCCATCTTTGGCAAGCCGGGGATTGGGACCACGGAGAGCACATCAGAAATGTCGAGGTTCTGAATGATAGCACATGCGCTTTGTTCTCCAAATTTGTTTTCTTCGGCTGTGAGGGATACGAAACAACTGTCTTCCAATGACTTGAGTTTTACATCAGCAATGATAGGACTTCCGTCTCGCCGTAAGCAAACAAAATTGTCGTCGTTCAAGGCAAACTTCTTGTATGCTATGATTGGTTGCTCTGGATAGAGCTTCACATGATGACAAGAGTCTGTACCTGTTGCTCGCAATCCCAGGTCTATGCCTTTCTCGTTGAATTTGTTGAAATATGTGAGATGAAGGTCTGCGTCTTTCATTCCAAGCACACCATCCATATAGGCTCGGAAGGCTGGCAACTGAGCTTGTTCATGACATGTGACACCAGTGTGCACAACAAGGTTTGAGCTGTCTTGTGCGATGTCGAAGAATACGGTGTCAACAAGAATGCTATCCATCTTGAATGCGTACACATGGCCATTGCCAGATATGCCTTCAGCAGGAGATGCGTCGATGTCGGCAAAGAACTCCTTAAACTTAATGCCATAGATGGCAAGAATTTGTGAGACAGGGTTGTTGTTGCCCGCTGTTGCATGCATGCAGATATCAGGGAAATACTGCTTCAAGATGCTGATATCAATAGCTCGTTTCTTTGCTTGATTTGAGGCTACGGAGGCAAGTTTTTCAAATCGTGGCTGAAGTTTGAATAGATTGTTTGGCGAGAAGAATTCAAAGCTGAGGTCGCCAGTGTTCAGTGTTGCAGCAGTTGAATCTTGCTTCGCTTCAGCATATAGATCGAAATGATCTGTCATGATGCTGTCTTTGCCCATGTGTAGCTGCAAAGCATCCACATGAGAGTCCACCCTGAACAGCTTGTCTAGATTGTAAGAGAAGTCGAATACTCCTGCTGTGCTGACTTGCAGCCTGTCTTCGCTGAATCCCATGCCCTGAATGTCGGCAAAAGGCAAATTGATGTTCAATACGCCGCTGACGAGGTTTTTCTGCAGTTCTCCGTCGAGGATGAAATCTGTTTGCAACTGGTTGTTATCGCAGCCCAAGTCGAGGGATAGCTTGCGTCCTGTGAGCGAAGCTGATGCATCAATGTTGCTGAGATTTATCTTGCCGTAATTAGCATTTCCGAGGCTTATGTCGGCATCGAGTGTAGTTGTTGGGGCAAAGAAGTCAAACCCCTTGCCGCTTGCTGATGCCTTGCCAGAGAGCATGCACTGGTCTTCCATGGCAACAAACTGATTGACAAGTATATTGCTAAAATCGATGTCTGCTCTGTATGCTTCACTTGCCATCACATAGCTGCCATCTATGCTCACAGATGATGTTTTACCAAAACGGGCGTCGGCATCTGCCTTGAGTGCCAAGTCATTAACAACATCCCACAGTGTAGCGTTGGCATCTACGATCACCATGCCAGGCACTTTGATGCGCATGTCCTTGATGTTCAGTTCTTCCAGGTTGCCGCTTGCTTTCATTGCTACTTGCACAGGTTGGGCAGGCAGTGTTTGAGACATCATAGAGCGGACATCCTTTGTGTCTTCTCCGCCCATTTTGGTGAAATATATGATGTCGCCTTTGCCAATCTGACCTTCTGCAACAGCGGTGAAGGTGCCTGGGTTCGTATCTTCAAAGGCGTTCATATCCATGCGGTATGAGAGTGCCAAATTGCTGTCATCGGTCTTCACCGTCAGCTTGGGCACGAAGAGCGAGACGGAGTCCATTTCCACGCGTCCCTTGGTCTCTGTAATGTTAAGGCCGCTTTGTTCTCTTGCTGCTAGCTGTTTGATGTTCAGTACCATATCTCCTGTGCCTTTGTAACAGAGAGAGTCGATGTCTAATGTCATGTTGTCAAACAGCATGTGTGCAGGATCGAGTTGGTCGGGCAGTCTTTTTTCACTTCTGATTTCAAAGCTTGCTGCTGATTCCTCTATGTGAAGTTCATCAACTTTGTACACTTCAGCTCCAAGGTCGAGGAATGCTTTTGCATGTCCGTTGCCGATGTTGGCCATCACATAGGTGCTGTCAGCGTTAGGAGTCAGGAGCACGGTGGCTTTTACATTGCGCAGCACAGCGTCGTCGAGTTGCACTTTCCATAAGATGGGCTCGGATGTGGTCGTGTCCTCAGGCACGGAGTCTTTCAGCTCAATGAACAAGTCTGCATCACAGATGAGTGCCTTGTTTACCACAGCAAATTCTTCCAGAAAGTCAGTGCTGTGGGAATCAAGACTAATTTCTCCAACATGTCCAGTGATTGCACAAGCTTCAATCATCCCCTTCGTGTTCAGCCTTGTGTCCTTCAGTGTTACTCCGTCCACTTCTGCCTTACCCTCGAATAGTGGCAGAGCCTTGATGCTTATGTCGAGTGTGCCGGCATGAATTAGCGTGTCGCCGTCCTGTACTGCGGTCATTCCGCCCATGGATAGGTCGAGCGGGAATTTGAGGCAAATGTCCTCTATGGTGACTTCCATTCCCATCTCTTCGCTCAGCACTTCAGCAGCTTTGTCCACAGCCCATTTCTGCACAGGAGGGATATAAATTATTACGAAAAGCAATAGGAATAACAAGATTGGAGTTAGCACAACCCACATCAGGGTGCGCCAACTCCAACCAACGAGTGTATATTTGCCGTATTTCTTCATATGGTAAGCGAATAGTGAAAAACTAAATGGTTCACATTTCGCTTTTTACTATTCGCTAAATCTTATTAAAGATTAGGGTTTTCTGTGTTCCATTCTGCCACTGCAGGGATGATGCCAAGGCCGATGATTTCGTCGCGCATCTTCTGGAGGTGCTCGTATGAAGCCTTGAGAGCAGCCATCTCTTCCTCTGTACCCTCTGGTGCTGTGAAGTGAACGCCGTCCTTGTCGATAGTTGTTGGCATAGCCATCATTACATTCTTGTACTCGCCGCAGTTTACATAGCAGCCAGCAGGCCAAGTGAATGGCTCACCACCCATAGCGCCCTCAATCATCTTCACTGCCTGATAAGCAGGGCTCTGGAATGAAGAGCGGCCACGGAGTTTGATGATGTTAGAGCCACCCTGAGTAGTCATGTGCTTAATTTCTGCCCAACGCTCAGCAGAAGGCATCATGTCCGCAAGTGGCTTGCCGTCGATGAGAGCCTTTGAAGCGAATACAGCCATCTGCTCACCATGACCGCCGTAAGTGTAAGCGTTAGTTACCTTGTCCTGCTGAACGCCGAACTCAAGAGCAAGCTGCTGCTGAAGACGAGTTGAGTCGAGAGCAGCAAGTGAAGTGAGCTGGTTTGGCTTCAATCCTGAGTGGATGAGAGCTGTGAGGGCTGTAACATCAGCTGGGTTGAAGATAACCACAACATGCTTTACGTCTGGGCAATACTTCTTGATGTTCTCGCCGAAGTCTGCAGCAATCTGGCAGTTACCCTTGAGAAGATCCTCGCGAGTCATGCCCTCCTTACGTGGAGCACCGCCTGAAGAAATGATGTACTTAGCACCAGTGAAAGCAACCTCTGGGTCAACAGTGTAAGAAAGGTTTGCACCAGGGAATGCACAGTGGCACATTTCGTCATAAACGCCATGAACGCCTGGCTCATAGATATCGTATAGACAAATGTTTGGAGTGAGACCGAGCATAAGAACGCTCTGTACCATGTTTGAGCCGATCATGCCGCCAGCTCCAACAATAACGAGTTTTTCGTCTGTTAAGAATGCCATAGTTATTTATGTTTTTATTTTTGAATATTATTTTTCGCAAATTTATTCTTTTCTTTTGTCATATCCAACAAACTCAGGATTTTTTTTGTTTTTTTTTCAAAACTTTCATGATAACCGTTACCAAAAAGCCTTTTTTGTGAGCTCAAGTTTTCTCGGCGCCTGCTTGCGCATCTTGCTGGCTACAGTGATTAGATGCCATATTTTATATATGTATAATGTTGTGCCGGATATGAATTTTGCATACCGAGCATGGCGTGAAAAATGGGGGAAACATGCTTTGTGTGTGCTTTTTTATTTGAGAATAATGTCGGAAGTTGGCACTTTTGCCCACGAAAAGAGAGGAATGAGATCTTGTGGCATGAGTGGTTCTGGGGAAGGAATGAGGCCTGCATGGTGGGCGAGTATTCCGATGATTTGGGGTGCGGTATGAGTAGTGCGCAGATGAGACATGTCGAGGCTCTTGTCGCGTTTTGAGAGACGCTGCATGGAACTGTTGCAGAGCAGAGGGAGATGGGCAAATGAAGGAGGTGTGAAACCGAGCAATTGATGCAAGTATATCTGCTGTGCGGTGGAGAGTAGAAGGTCTCTTCCTCGCACCACTTCGGTGATGCCCATGAGTGCGTCATCGAGCACCACAGCTATCTGATAAGCCCAGGCACCGTCGGCTCTGCGAAGAATGAAATCACCGCAGTGAGAGGATAGGTTGACGGTGTGAGGCCCATAATGATGATCTGTGAAATGGATGTCGCGGTCGGGAACAATGAGACGCAGTTTCTGAGGCGTGTCAACGGTGTCCATTGGCTGCGGATTGATAGGTCGGCATGTACCTTTGTACACCACGCGTCCATCAGACTCGTGAGGAGCTTGCGTGGCCATGATTTCGGCTCGTGTGCAGTGGCAAGGATACACGAGCCCGAGGCTGTTGAGTTGCTCGAGATGCTGATGGGAGATGGCTCCGTGTTGGCTTTGATAGTATGGCCCTTCGTCCCATGGCATTCCAAGCCACTGCAGGTCGTCGAGGATATGCTTTGTGAATTCGATTCTCGAGCGGTCGGGATCAATGTCTTCAATGCGCAGCACCCATTGCCCCTTCTGGCTCTTTGCCGAGAGGTATGAGAGTAGGGCGCTGTATATGTTGCCCAGATGCATGCGTCCTGTGGGTGATGGGGCGAATCTTCCTTTCATGTCTGATTTTTTTGCAAAGTTAATGGTTTCGATTATTTTTTTTGTGGTTTGTTTGTCGAAAAATATTATTATTTGTAATTTTGCACAATAAGTAATAAGTAAGTGAACAGAATCAGCTTTATATTTTTATAAGGAACTCGCTTACTTTACGCTATTATGAAAATTTGTTTACTTTTTTTTATTAAATGACAATCTAAAAAACTTTGTAGAATCATGAAAATGGATGGCAGACGCGAGAGCAGCAATGTTGACGATCGTCGCGGCAGTTCTGGCAGAATCGGTTTCGGAGGCAAAGGTGGCGGCCTTGGCATTATTGGCGTAATCGTAGTTGGTGTAATCGTTTGGCTCATGGGCGGCAACCCAATGTCAGTGTTGCAGAATGTAGACATGTCGCAGGTGGCTCCTACTGAGGTAAGCAACGGTCAGAATGGCGAGTATGTGGAAAGCGCTCAGGAGCAGGAACTGTCAAAGTTTGCAAGACAAGTGCTTGCAGGCACAGAGGATGTGTGGACACAGGAGTTTCGCAAGATAGGTCGCAGATACGAACCACCAACACTTGTGCTCTTCAGCGGCAGCGTGCAATCGGGGTGTGGGGGCGCTACATCGTCGTCGGGTCCATTCTATTGTTCTGCTGACCAGTGTGTGTACATCGATCTCGATTTCTTTATGTCTATGCGTAAGCAGCTAGGGGCTGATGGTGACTTTGCCTATGCCTATGTGATTGCTCATGAGGTTGGACACCATGTGCAGTATCTGCTTGGTACTCTTGATGATGCGCACGCAAAGATGTCAAGATTGAGCGAGTCGGAAGCCAACAAAATAAGCGTGAAGCTTGAACTTCAAGCCGACTGCTACGCAGGCATCTGGGCTTATCATGACAACAAGATGTTTGACTCGCTTGAGGATGGCGATATTGAGGAAGCTATTAGATGTGCTCAGGTGATAGGTGACGACTATTTGCAGAAGAAAGCTCAAGGCTACACAGTGCCAGAGTCGTTCAACCACGGCACTTCTGCTCAGCGTTCAAAGTGGCTGAAGAGAGGCTTGACAAGCGGAAATATGAAGGATGCAGACACATTTGCAGTGTCATATTCCCAGTTGTAATAATATTGAAGGACAAACCTAAGGAAACCGGAAATACTTTGATGACATGATGAAGCTAAGAATGGTGTTGGCAGCTTTGCTTATGGCTGCTTTTGCAATGAACGCCGGGGCGCAGACCTATACGAATGAATATAGCAAGGAGCTCGTGAAACTGGCCAATAAATGGGCTAAGAAAGGCGAATGGCGCAATGGATTTGTCAAAGCAAGCCCTGCCGAGCAAGTGAATCTTGTGGAGTTTTATCTGCAGTATCAGAAGAATCCGCAAGAGTGGAAAGCGCTGTTCAAATGGTTGCAGACAAACGACTTGCTTGCTGTGCCAGGAGGCAGAATCCCGATTGAAGGAACTGATCTCACAGTGAGTGTGGAAGACAGCGAAAACTGGTGTTCGGAGCAGGATTTGGCCAATGGTAAAGGTTCAGAAAGCCATGAGCGCAAAATAGACTTCATGTATGTGGTTAAGGGCACCGAAGGTTTTGCAAAGATTGACCATGACAGTGCTAAGGATAAGACGGGCTACATGGCAGAAAAAGACAGGCACGAGTATGAGTTTGACGCAGCAAAGCTGCAGCGTTTCGAGTCAGTGCCAGGCACATTTGTCCTTATGTTTCCTTGCGACTGGCACATAGCAAAAGTCAAGACAAAGGCAGACAGCCAAAAGCTGCGTGTACTTGTGATAAAAGTGAATTACAAACTGTAGTTCATGATATGGTTTGAGGGCATTGCTGCTCTTAAAATTACTTGAAAAATGACAGAGATAAAGAAAGAGAATAGTAACCCTATTCTGCGTGACACGGCATTTGTGGATTTGATGCAGCGACGCATTTTCAATGTGTTGCTCATTGCTAATCCATACGACGCGTTCATGCTTGAGGACGATGGTCGAATAGACGAGAAGATTTTTACAGAATACTCAAAGCTGGGTCTTCGCTATCCTCCTCGTTTCTACCAGGTTGGCAACATGGAAGAAGCCGATGCGATGCTCGCAAAGCAGTCTTTCGACTTGCTGATTTGTATGCCTGGTACGGACAACAACGATGTTTTTGATATTGCACGAAGCATTAAGGCGGCCAACAGAAATGTGCCAGTAGTTGTTCTCACTCCGTTCTCTCACGGCATCACTCGCCGCATGGAAAATGAAGACCTGAGCGACTTCGAGTATGTGTTCTGCTGGCTTGGCAACACCGAGCTGCTCCTTTCCATAATCAAGCTGATAGAGGACAAGATGAACCTTGAACATGACCTGGAGGCAGGCGTGCAAATGGTTATGCTTGTGGAAGATAGCATACGATTCTACTCATCCGTGTTGCCAAATCTGTATCAATTCGTGCTCACTCAGAGTCTTGAGTTTGCCACAGAGGCGCTCAACTCTCAGCTCGAGACGCTGCGCATGCGAGGAAGACCAAAGATTGTCTTGGCGCGCAGTTATGATGAGGCATGGAAGCTCTATGAGAAATATTCTGACAATGTGCTCGGAGTGATTTCCGATTGCCGTTTCCCAATGAAGGAAGACAGCAACTTGCACAAAGACTCGGAGAAAGACGAGCTGGCAGGCTTCAAGCTTCTTTCTGCCATTCGTGAAAACGATGAGTATGTGCCTTTGATCATGGAGTCAACAGAAGTGGACAAGAAGGTGTATGCCGACCTTTGCCATGCCGCTTTCATTGACAAGAATTCAAAGACAATGGGGCAGGAGTTGCGTCAAATCATACGCAAGAACTTCGGCTTCGGCGACTTCGTGTTCCGCAATCCAGGCACAATGGAAGTGATTGCGAGAGTTCGCAACCTCAAGGATTTGCAGGATAATATTTTCACCCTTCCTAAAGAATCTCTCCTCTATCATATTTCGCGCAACAATGTAAGTCGCTGGCTTAGCAGTCGTGCTATTTTCCCAGTGGCAGAGTTCTTGAAAAAGATTACTTGGAAGTCACTTCGGGATGTGGATGCTCACAGGCAGATTATCTTTGATGCCATCGTGAGCTATCGCAAAATGAAGAACCAGGGAGTTGTGGCTGTTTTCCAGCGTGACCGATTCGACCGTTACAGCAATTTTGCCCGCATCGGTGACGGCTCGCTTGGTGGAAAAGGCAGAGGCCTTGCGTTCTTGGACAATATAATAATGAAGCATTCGGATCTGAACGAGTACGACAATGCTAATGTGATGATTCCGAAGACGCTTGTGCTTTGCACAGATATTTTTGACGAGTTCATGGAGACTAACGAACTCTATGACATTGCTCTGAGCGACATTCCTGACTCTGAGATTCTGCAGCATTTCTTGCACGGACGACTTCCAGAGCGACTTGCCGACGACCTCATGACCTTCATGGATGTGGTGCATTGCCCAATTGCCATACGCTCTTCTTCATTGCTCGAAGATAGTCATTATCAGCCGTTTGCAGGCATTTATAGCACATACATGATTCCGTTTGTGGATGATAAATATGGGCGTTTGAAGATGCTTAGCGATGCAATTAAGTCCGTCTATGCATCGGTGTACTATCGCGACTCAAAAGCGTACATGACAGCCACTCGCAATGTGATTGACCAAGAGAAGATGGCGGTGATTTTGCAAGAGGTTGTGGGCATGCAGTATGGCAATCGCTACTATCCTACAATCTCTGGCGTAGCTCGTTCCATCAACTACTATCCAATTGGTGACGAACAGGCAGAGGAAGGTATTGTGAATCTTGCTCTTGGCCTTGGCAAATACATCGTAGATGGAGGTCAGACATTGCGTGTGTGCCCAGCTCACCCTGACAAAGTGCTTCAAATGAGCGAGACGGAGATGGCTCTTCGTGAGACGCAGACAAAATTCTTAGCTCTTGAAATGAAGGACAAAACTGAGCAGAAAGACCTTGATTTCCAAGTTGATGACGGATTCAATCTGAAATCTGTCACAGTGCGTGATGCTGATCATGATGGCTCGCTTCAATGGATTGTGAGCACATTCGACCCATACGACCAATGCATCTACGACGGATACTATGAGGGCAAAAACCGTAAGATAATTTCATTCGTCGGAGTGTTGCAGAACGGCATTTTCCCATTGCCAGAACTGCTCAGCAAGGTGCTTGAATATGGCCATGGAGAGATGCGTCGCCCAGTGGAAATAGAGCTTGCCGTGAACATTCACCCTGACAAGACGGGCGACTTCTACCTGCTTCAGATTCGACCTATGGTGGACAACAAGATGCAGCTCGACGAAGACCTCACAGAGATTGCAGACGATAAGTGCCTCATCAGGAGCCACAATGCCATCGGGCATGGCGTGTCTAACGATGTATATGATGTGGTTTATATCAAAACTGATAACTTCAATGCTAGCAACAATCAGCGTGTGGCAGACGAGATAGAGAAGATAAACCGCGGATTCTTAGACAGAAACGAAAGCTATGTGCTTGTAGGCCCAGGACGATGGGGCAGCAGCGACCCATGGCTCGGTGTGCCAGTCAAGTGGCCAAACATATCGGCAGCAAGAGTGATTGTGGAGGCAGGACTTACCAACTATCGCGTAGATCCAAGCCAAGGCACTCACTTCTTCCAGAACCTGACGAGCTTCGGCGTTGGCTATTTCACTGTGAATGACTTCATTGGTGATGGCGTTTACAATCAGGCGGTGCTCAATTCGCTCCCTGCAGTAGAAGAGACGGAACATGTGCGCCATGTGAGATTTGCTTCGCCGCTGTCAGTCAAGATTGATGGCATGAAAAAAGAAGGAGTTGTGCTCCTTCCTGAAGAATAGGAAACTTGATTGTGAAGAAAAACATCTGCTCAAGAACCTTTGATGAGATTTTCCTAAAGATTGTTATTATTCTTGAAAAGATATTAAAAAAGATATTTAAAAGAATACTATTACGCTTGAAAAACTATTTTACGCTTGCCTCTGCATCGTGATGCAATCAGTGGTGAAATCTACCACGGCGAGGCGATGAGTGACAAATATAATAGTGGTATCAGTAAAGTGCTGTTTGATGTTCTCAAGCAGCATTTTTTCTGTCTGTACATCGAGTGCCGAAGTTGCCTCGTCGAGAAGCAATACCTTGCATGGGTGCAGGATGGCACGGGCGATTGCAATGCGCTGAGCTTGCCCTTCTGAGAGCCCTCCGCCTTGTTCGCTGCACTTTGTGCTTAGGCCTTCAGGTAATTCGAAAACGAAGTCAGCCATTGCAATGTGCAGTGCCTCTTTCATCTGTTCTGTAGTGGCATTTGGGTTGCCCATGAGGAGGTTTTCCCTAATTGTGCCCGAGAAAAGGGTGTTGCCCTGAGGAATGTATGAGAAGAGGTGTCGGTGAGCAACGGAGATAGGCAGTGCAGTGCCCGAAGTGATGGACAGTACCTCACCGCTTTGTGGGGAGATGAGAGACAACATCATGCGAATGAGAGTGGTCTTGCCAGCTCCTGTCTCTCCCAGAATTGCTGTGAATGAGCCAGGCATGAAGTCGTGTGAGAAATGGTTGAGCACCATTCTTCCTTTGTCGGAATATTGGTAGCAAACATCTTTGAAACTGATGCCGAGGGCCCCTTCCACATTCACAGGTTCGCTTTGTTGCTCGAGAGGCAAAGCTTCAAGCTCCATGAGACGCTCAGAGGATGTGAGGCTATTGACGAAGACAGGAAGCAGACGGGCAATGTCAAGCATAGGACGCTGTATGCGATGGATGAGCATGGTGAATGCCATGAGCACACCCATGGTTATTATGCCTTGCTGAACTTGCAGCAATCCCCATACGAAAGCAATAATGTATGCTCCTGAAAAACCGATGCTTACGAATGTTTTCGTAAAGATGGAAAGACGGGCGCGCGACTTTGTCTGGCGACGCAAAAGCAGCTGGCGCTTTTCGAGTTTGTCCACTTGGCTCTGCTCTTGGCGCAGCACTTTTATCACCATCTTGTGCTGCACGCACTCTTGAATAATTGCTTGAATGCTTGAGTTGCTATCCTTGATGCGTCGCACCAATCGATGCATCTTGCGGAAATAAATTCGGCTGAGGAGCAGGAACACAGGAGTGGTTGCCAGAAGGATGATGGCAAGCGTGCTGTCGAGGTAAAAAAGGTAGATAAGAGAAGCAGTGAACTGCACCAATACAGAGAAAAGCATTGGTACGACTTCGGTCATAAGGTGCACAATGTCTCCCACATCGCCAAAAAGTCTGTTGAGCACATCGCCGCTGTGATATTTCTCAATGCCATTCCATTTGCCACGCAGCAGACGGGCAAAGAAGTATTGCTGCATGATGTTCTGTGTCTTCACGCCCAAAACAGCAGCTACCCATGTCTGAGTGATGTGAAGCAGCAATTCCAAGACAAAGATACCCACGAGGATGAGAGCCGTCTGAATGATGTCACCCTCCAGCTTGCCCGTGGCAATGTCGGTGATGGTGCGATAGGTTTCCACGCCAACAAGCCCAAGTCCTACGAGGGAAACTCCAATGACGCCATTGATGGTGGCTTGCAGACGGCATCCAGAACTGTGTTGCCATAGCCATCGCGCTATCATTCGCATCGGATATTTCGTTTTGTTTATCTTCATGTTTCTTCTTGAAAATCAGTGCTATTCACTCTTGCCAATCGTGTGCTTCCAGTTTCTCATTCTTCACTCTTCGTTTTTAATTTTTCACTCTTCATTTCCCCTTAGCACCTTCTGTCAGCTCCCCACATCATCTTTTTTCTCAGAGTTGAGAAGAAACTCTGATCCTTGTGAGTAACTACATTCACATGGTATGGCGCCTTGCAAATGTGAAGATGCACATTCTCAGGATAGCTCTCGCTTCGTCCGTCGAGTGAGATGAGGAAGCTATGGCTTCTCGACTCAACGCGCAGCGTGATTTCGCAGTCGTCGGTCAGCACGATAGGTCGCATGTTGAGGCTGTGAGGAGCCACAGGAGTCAGGCAGATGGTGTTGCTTTGCGGAGCAATGATAGGCCCTCCCACGCTGAGCGAGTATGCCGTGCTGCCAGTAGGAGTGGCAATGATGAGCCCATCAGCTTGATATGTAGTGAGATATTCGTCGTTAATGTCGGTGTGAATAGTGATCATCGACGAGATATCGTGCTTGAGAATTGCAATCTCGTTGAGGGCGCAAGGGTAATCCTTGAGCTGCATTTCGTCGCACGAGATACAGAGCACGCTGTGCTGAGCCACAGAGAAATTGCCAGCGTAAATGTCGCGTATTGTCTTGTCTATGTGGTCGGGCGAGAAATTGGCGAGGAATCCGAGCCTTCCCGTGTTGAATCCAATGATAGGTATCTCTTTTGACGCCACTCGGCTTGCCACATCGAGGAAAGTTCCGTCGCCTCCCATGCATACGGCATAGTCAGCAGTGAAGTTGTTATCGGTGATGATTTCACACTCTGGTATGCTGATTTTTAGATTGTTGCGCAAGAAGTTGCAGAATGACTCTGGTATGGCTATCTCTGCCTCCATTTCGTTTGCTACGGCAAAGAATTTCTGCACCGCCACACATTTGCGTTCTTGATAAACATTGCCGAAAAGTGCAAACTTGAGTTTTTTAGTCATATTTAAGTCTTTTTGTTAGGTCAATATTATTAAAAATGTATATCTTTGCAACGGAAAATCTTCTAATTGATACATTTTGACGGCAAAGATACAAAACTTAACCGACACAACTGAAAAAATACTTAACTAAAATTCAATAAGCAAAACAAAATTTCTGATAATTATGGAAGAACTCAGCATTCTGGAACTCGCATCTAAAGGCGGCTGGATTATGATTGTGCTTGCAGCTTTGTCTGTGGCAGCAATCTACATTTTCGTGGAACGATACATTGCCATCACCCGTGCAGGCAAGGAGGACAAGCTCTTTATGGATCGCATCCGCGACTACATCAAGAACGGCGATGTGAAGAGCGCAATCAATTTCTGCCGTGTGACAAACACAGCCAGCTCTCGCATCATCGAGCGTGGCATCAGCCGAATGGGTAAGCCAGCAGCAGAGATTCAGTCAGCTATCGAAAATACTGGCAATCTTGAAGTTGCGGCTCTCGAGAAGCGTCTTCCTGTGCTTGCCACCATCAGTGGTGGAGCTCCGATGATAGGCTTCCTTGGCACTGTGATTGGTATGGTTGAGGCATTCTGGCAGATGAGCAATGCTGGCGGCAACATCGACATCAGCTTGCTTTCGGGAGGCATCTATCAGGCCATGATCACCACAGTAGGCGGCCTTGCAGTGGGCATCGTTGCTTTGTTTGCCTACAACTACCTCGTGGCAAAGGTTGATGGCGTGGTAAACGAGATTGAAGCTAAGTCTTTGGCATTCATGGACATTGTAAGCGAGGAGTAGTATGCTGAAAAGAAGAACCAAGATATCGCCAGTGTTCAACATGGCGTCAATGACCGACATCATATTCTTGCTGCTCATCTTCTTCATGATTACGAGCACCATGGTGTCGCCCAATGCAATCAAGGTGCTGCTGCCTCAGGGCAAGAAGCAAACCACAGTGAAGGCTACGGCTCGCGTGGTCATCGACAAAGACCTCAACCTCTATGCCTCTGCAGGCAATGAGAAAGAAGAGCCAGTCACTCTCGAGCAGTTGCCACAAGTGCTTGGCGCTCAGCAGAATGACTCTACCGAGTTGTTTGTTTCTCTCTATGCCGACGAGAGCGTGCCATACAAGAATATCGTGGAGGTGCTAAGCCTTGCCAACGAGCATCACTTCAAGATGGTGCTTGCCACAAGAGGCTCATCGGCAAAGTCGTCGGACAAGGAGGTAGCTCAGCCAGCAGCAGAGTCGGCTGGCGAGACACCGTCAAGCGAGAATTAGCCAAGTGAAACTAAAGTAACTTACGCAAGTTGTTAGCTTGCTCAGTTTAAGTGAAAAAGTGAACAAAAATTAGTTTATGGACAACAAGAACGACAAGATAAAGGCTATTGCAACCACGCTGGGCGTGCATGCTCTGCTTGCCATTCTCCTTGCTTTTCTCACTCTCAGCGCAGCCAAGCCAGAGCATAAAGACGAAGACGGCGTGCCTGTGATGCTGGAGCAGGAAGAAGTGGAAGTGCCTCAATCTATGGCTGCCGACGAAGGCGGTACAGATCAGGCAGCAGAAGAAGACGACGCAGGCGATGGAGGCAGTGAGGCATCGGTTGAAGACCTCGCTCCGAAGGTAGGCAACCAGTCGCCTCAGCAGAAGCCAGTGCAGCCAACTCCAGCCGCAGCTCCAAAGCAGGCGCCAGTGGAGAAAGAAGCTGCCCGCCCTGATGCTAAGCCTGCTAAACCCCTTGTGACTCAGGACACAGAACGCTCCATAGCAGCAGAGAAAGCTGCCAAGAAGAAGGCAGAGGAGGAAGCTGCAGCGAAGAAGAAAGCCGCCGAAGAAGCCGCAGCCAGAAAAGCTGCCGAAGCTGCCGCAGCTAAGAAGCGAGCAGAAGAAGCTGCTGCCAAGAAAGCTGCAGAAGAGGCAGCCGCTGCTGCCGCCGCAAGCAAGGTGGCAGGTGCGTTTGGCAAGACAAGCGGCTCGGGCACAGGAAGCAAATCTGGCTCTGGCTCGTCGGGTGGCGCAGGCACAGGCGGCTCAGGCACAGGCAGCGGTGCTGGCGGTGTGGGCGGAACAGCTTCGGTAGGTTCGCGCACGGTGAAGTACCTTGCCACTCCAAGCTATTCTGATGCCACCAACGAGGGCACCATCGTCGTGGCAATCACGGTGAGTCCTGCTGGCTCGGTGACAAGTGCCACTATCAAGAGCAGCACCACAACATCGTCTCCTTTGCGCAACTCTGCCATCGCGGCAGCCAAGCAGTCAAAGTTCAGCGAGGGTGCTAATACTGAGAACGGTACGATAACTTATAGGTTTAAATTGAGGTAGTTCAAGTTATTTTTGGAAACTGAATAACTGAAAAACTGAATAATCGAAAAATCGAAACACCGAAAATCGAAACACGAAAAATCGAATAACCGAATACAAATTATGATATACGCATTTTTAGCAACAGGCTTCGAAGAAGTAGAAGCATTAGGCCCTATCGATGTATGCCGTCGTGCAGGCCTTGAAGTGAAGACAGTTTCAATCACAGGCGAGCTCACTGTGATGGGAGCGCATGGTGTTGGCATTGTAGCAGATAGCCTTTTTGAGGACAACGACTACAGCGATGCCGAGATGCTCTTCCTCCCTGGTGGAATGCCAGGTGCGACAAACCTCGATGCTCACAAGGGATTAGGCAAGGTCATCCTTGCTCACTACGCTCAGATAAAGCCTCTTGCAGCCATCTGCGCTGCTCCGCTTGTGTTTGGCAACCTCGGATTGACAGACAAGAGAAATATGACTTGCTACCCTGGCTTTGAGAAGTTCCTGAAGGGAGCCAACTACACAGCCGCCCTCGTTGAGCGCGACGGCCTTATGTTCACAGGCAAGGGCCCTGCAGCTGCTTTAGGTCTTGGCTATGCCATCGTAGAGTATTTCAAGGGTGCAGAAATGGCAGAAAGCCTGAAGCAAGGCATGATGTACAATGACCTCTAAGGCAGTAATAATAGTGGCAGGCGGCAAGGGCTTGCGCATGGGCGGAGATACCCCCAAGCAGTTTCTGCCAGTAGAAGGCAAGCCTGTGCTGATGCGCACCATCGAGCGTTTTCTCTCCTACGACAAGGACATGCAGGTGGTGCTCGTGTTGCCTCGCGATCATCAGGCATACTGGCAGCAGCTGGTTTCCGACTACTCCTTCAGCCTTCCTCACACCATTGCCGACGGAGGCGAGACGCGCTTCCATTCGGTGAAGAATGGATTGAGCAAAGTGGCAGCCGAGGTGAAGCTCATCGGGGTGCATGACGGTGTGCGCCCATTCGTGTCGGTAGAGACGATTGTCGCATGCTATGACGAGGCACTACGAAGCGGCGCGGCAGTGCCAGTGACAGATGTGGTGGAGACGGTTCGCCACATCGGACAGCAAGGTATGTCGGTCACTGTGCCACGCAGCGAATACCGATTGGTGCAGACACCTCAGGTGTTTGATGCCCAGCTGCTTCGCAACTCCTACTCACAGCCATACACCGATTTCTTCACTGACGACGCTTCTGTTGTGGAGCGTTTCGGCCACGATGTCACGCTCGTGAGCGGCAACCGTGAAAACATAAAGATCACCACTCCTTTCGACCTGAAGATTGCAAAGGCGATTTTAGAATCTTGATAGGTTGTGATTTTTTTTAATTCGATTCTTCGATTTATCGAATTATCGTTTTTTCGAATACTCGCAATCCTCGTTTAATTGCTATTCCCCCTCGTCTAAATCCTCAATTCTCCTATGAAACTCAACCACATACTCACTCTCACCCTCTTGCTCGCCACCCTCAGCGCCTTCGCTCAAAACCTTCAGCGAGGCACATACGGCTACCTCTATTGCCACATGGCGGGCAATGGCGAATGGACATCCTATGCCCTGAGCCGTGATGGGCTTAACTATCACGATCTGCTCGGCGGCAAGGAGGTGTATGACACAGAAAAGCTCTCTGCCATTGAGGGCGGTGCGCGTGATGCCTACATCTGTCGCAAATCCGATTCGGGCAAGGGGTACCTGATGGTCACTACCGACATGGCCAACCACAAGTCGCGCACATGGTTCAACTACGGCATCGACCTCCTCAAGAGCGACGACCTCATTCACTGGACAAGCACCACCTTCGACTTCCGCCGCGGAGCAGAAATCTTCTGCGACCCCGAAAGCCCTGACATTTATAAGAACTGGGCAGATGTGAAGCGCGTGTGGGCACCGCAGATCTTCTGGGATCCTGCCTATGTGTGGCCAGATGGCGACAAGGGTGGCTACTTCATCTACTATTCTCTGTGGAATCCTGCAGAGGAAGAGTACGACCGCATGTACTACTCCTATGCCGACAAGACATTCACAAAGCTAACCAAGCCACGCTTGCTCTTCGACTGGGGTTATGCCACTATCGATGCCGATATCAACCTCCTGCCAAGCGATGGCAAGTACCACATGCTCATCAAGAAAGAGGGTGGTCATCCAGGCATCTTCCAAACCAAAGCTGATGCTCTCACAGGGCCTTGGCCACAGCCAGACGAAGACGACTTTGTGAGCTTCGAGGGCAACAAGAAGTGCGAGGGTTCAAGTGCCTTCCAGATAGCTGGAGAAGAAGGTTGGCGCGTTGCCTACATCGAGTATAGCAGCAAACCTCGCCACTACCGCATCTGTCAGGCAGACAAGTATCTGACCAACTTCCACGACCCTCACGACATTCAGGGCGTGGCAAATCCTCAGCATGGCTCGTTCATGCGACTGACAAAGAAAGAATACAAACGACTTGAAAAGTGGGGGACAACAAAATAAGAGTATAAAATAGTGTATCAATAAGTCAAAGAACGCTTGCTTTTGCAATTTTGCTGCAAAGGTAAGCGTTCTTTTTTTGTCAGAATGCGATTCGATGCGATTCGATGCGTTTCGATGCGATAAAGTTGAAAAAAGGCTGCCACGATATGAAGTGACAACCTTTTTTGTAGAAATGAAGCTCAAATAGATGAACTATCTTGCAATGTATTTCTTTCCGTTCTTGATGTATATTCCTCGCTGAGGAGTCTGCACTTGCATGCCTTGGAGGTTGTAGATGGCAGAGTTAGAGTGTTCTGCATTCACAATCTGGATTGCGTTGGCATCGTCGTCAAGGGATGTGAATCTGACATTTGCGCCAGCAGGTACTCCGTTGAGCTGGAGGTATGCTTTGTGAATAGGCATTGTGAGATTTGTGCTTGCTGGCACAAGTCGGAATAGGCCTTGCTGAATCACATAGATAGAGTTTTCTGCCGAGCCAGTGAGTGGCTGTGCGTCAACAGTGATGCCCTTCATCACATTGTCAGTCACATCAGTGCTGACTGTCTCCGATGGTAAAGCCTCGTCGTTGTGCTCGCCTATGCAATAGTAAGTATTCTCGTTAGTTGCATCAGAGTCCATGCATTTCAGCAGCACGCCAGTGTTCTTAGGCACATACACTCCGTCATATCCGGCAATGCCCTCAAAGATGCTGTGCATATGTACATGGTATTCAGTCTTGTCTCCCCAGTCGCCAGTGCCGGCATTCTTCACGCCTGCCTTGAAGGCGAATACTTTGCTGCCGCCAGCCGTTGTGCAATCGTATAAATC
>JAGHVC010000163.1 GCA_018064505.1 Candidatus Minthosoma caballi
AGGTAGGTTATGATTATAACACATGTGTATATACTCTAAAGACTAAGGATGGTAGATTGCTGAAAGTAGCTGACCTTGTGGAAGATAGTCCTAACGAGAGAACTCGCATACAGACTTATTTGCAAAAGATGAAGTCGCCTGACGACATGGACATTATCATAGCTTTGGGCACAGCAAAGGAGGGCTTTGACTGGGCGTGGTGTGAGATGTGTTTGACAATAGGTGTGCGTGGCTCGTTGACAGAGGTAGTGCAGATTATTGGTCGCTGTACTCGTGACAGTGAAGGCAAGGATACGGCAAAGTTCGTCAACATGATAGCAATGCCTGATGCAGAACAAGCAGAGGTGAAGGTTGCGGTGAATGACTTTCTGAAAGCAATCACGGCTTCGCTGCTGATGGAACAGGTGATGGCTCCGAATTGGAATTTTAAGACGGTGAAAGACGATGACGACAACAAAAACGATGACGACCCGTTGGTGAACACGATTGTGGTAGAAGGACTGAAACCTCTCTCCACGGAAAAGACGCAAATGATAATTCAGCAGCAACTTGATGACCTTCAAGCAGCAGTGCTTCAGGATGATTTGATGCTTCGTGCCATAAGCGGAAGCACTACTCCTGAGAATGTGACGAAGAACATCATCCCAAAGGTTATTATGAAGCGCTATCCAGACCTCACCCCCGAAGAGGTTGAGGAGGTTCGCCAACACTTCTTGCTCAATACGCTCATCAAGGGAAATAACATTACAGACGAGCAAGGACAGCCGATAGATGTGAGTCCGGGCACAATAAAGCCTCGCGACGAAAAGGAACAGCAAAGCGAGGGCAACAGACTAATCAAGCTTACAAACAAGTTCATCAATATCGACAAGCTGAGCATCAACTTGATTGACACAATCAATCCTTATCAAAGGGCATACGAGGTGATATCGAAGTCGGTTGATGCGCCTACGCTCAAGATTATTCAAGACGCGATTGCTGAGCAGAAGTATGACATGAGCGTGGAGGAGGCTATCGTGCTCTTCAAGGGACCTCTGCAAGAATGGAGGGCGAAGCATAATGGCGCTGTGCCATCTGTAGATTCGCCTAATGTGCAGGAACGCGAACTTGCTCAAGCGGTACAGATATTGAAGAATCAAAAATTGAGACACATGATGGGGTTGGATTATGAGGGATAGGAAAGACCCACCCCAGCCCTCCCTGCAGGGAGAGAGCAAGAATGCTAACAGCTAAAAACAGAAAATATGGAATGGCCAAGAGAATTGCTTGAGATATTCGAGGATCCTTTGTTTGACAATGTGAGGGTTCCGGTTGCTGCTGTGACTGCTGACGATCGTACTCAGAAGAAGATTGAGGAGGTGAGGGGATGGATTGCTCAGAATGGACGCGAGCCTCAGCGTGACAGCAAGAACATAAAAGAGAAACTGATGAGCGTGAGTCTTGAAACATTAAAGAACCTTGGATTATGGATGTGAATAAGGAACTGGAGGAACTGTTCAACGATCCGCTTTTGAGTGTGACATACGACGAGGCTAAACTCTTCGACATACCGGCTGACATGAAGAGGGTGATGGAGAGAAAGAGATTGCAGCCTGACCACTATGCACAAAAGAAGGTGTGTGAGGACTTTCAGCTCTTTAAGCCGTTGTTTGACAAGGTGCAGAAGGAGTTGAAGGAAGGTAAGAGAAGCTTGATGCGAATAGGCAAGACTTCGAGCATGCTAAAAGGATCGTTCTTTGTGATTGGCGGCCAGCTGGTGTATCTCGCAGAAATCGGCGAGACAAAAAGGGCTGCCAATGGACTGAAAGATGCTCGCACAAGAACCATTTACGATAATGGCACAGAGGCGGACATCCTTTTGCAGACTTTGCGCAAGAATGTGGTTGAAGATGGCTATGGAGTGACTGAACCTCAGGAGAATGTGGACAGCAAGTTCTTCAATGCCACAATAGAAGACGGCGACAAGGCTACTGGCTTCATTTACATTCTACGCTCGCTATCTCCTAATCCTGAGATTGCTAATGTGGAAAACCTCTATAAGATTGGCTTTACGACCAATAGCGTGGAAGAGCGTGTAGCAAACGCTGAGCATGAACCAACTTACCTCATGGCTCCTGTGCATATTGTGGCTACGGCTCAGATTGTGAACATGAACTCTCATGTGTTTGAGGGGCTTGTTCACCAGTTCTTCAGTGCTGTTCAGTTTCAAGTGACAGTTTATGACGAGAAGGGAGAAGCGCATGTGCCAAGCGAATGGTATGTGGCCCCACTGGAAATCATCGAAAAGGTTATTGAGAAGATTAGCGATGGCAGCATCACCCAGTATTCTTACAACGCAGAATTGCAGAAGCTGGAGAAAAGGATTGTGAAAAAGCAATCTACTTTTGATGTCAGCGGATTGAAAGTGCTGTCTCTAATTATCAAGGATGTATATTTCAAGCAGATTCTTGATGGAACAAAGACCATTGAATATCGTGAGCTGAAGCAGACCACAATGAACAAGTACACTTATATTGACGAAGCTGATGGCAAAAGATATCTTCGCAGATATGATGCTCTGCGTCTACTTGTTGGTTACAACAAAGAAAGAGATAGCGCATTGGTGGAGGTTACTGACATCACCTTTGATAAGGAAGATTCGATTGTGGAGTTCCACCTTGGCCGCATCTTGGAGACGATATAAACAAGATTCTAAAAAAATCAGAAGAGCCTCGGAGGGCTCTTCTGATGTGTGCGTGTATGAGTGGTGCAATACTAAATGTCCATAGCTAATCGCACTCCTACAGTAGTTAATTTTGAATCTGAGTATTTCGTGCTGCATATTCCCATTCTGCTTCTGTCGGCAAACGGAATTTTGCTCCTGTCAGTGCGTTTAGCTTCTCAATGAATTGAAGGCACATGTCACGACTGACATTTTCTACATGTTTCTTTGTGATATTATTCCACATAAGATCACATCTTTTCATAAATTATGCATGTTAGCGTTGTGGGCATACAGCACGAACGGGGAGTCCACAACTGCGACTATAGGCGGTGCTACGGCCGTCTTCAACCTTGTTTGAATCGAACCCAAGGTAACGGGCACAGTTCGTGAATGTCAGAGTACTGGTCCAGTATACGCCCTTGGAGCCAGCACTGTAGAGAGAATTTCCGTTGCGATTTCCTGCAGCAGGTAGGAAAATGGAATTACCATTTTTCATTGATGCAACCTTGTATCCATTTACGCCATTCTGCGTAGTCCATGACCAAATACAGTAGATTCTAAGTTCTTCCTTTTGATTATATGTTGGCATGCGCCAACTTCCACCCCAATTCACATAGGCAGCATCATCCTCGGGGTCAAGAGTCGTTTTGCCGTCAAATGTGCTGTCGTATTCATAATCATTGTATTTGGTCATAATACTACCCATATTATCACCACACCACCAGTAAGTGCTCCAGGAGTAAGAAAGCTTTGGCATTATTTCGCCCCAGGCAAAGTATTCGCCGTAATCTTCAGGTGTAGAAGCTCCGATGTTCATGTTTGCCCACTTGGTGCCACTGGGCAAACCAAGGTCAACAGCTTCTGCTCCTGCAGGAGCATTGTCGTTATCCCCGGAATCGCTGGTGATAAAACTGACACTCTCTACTGTTGACACAGGATAATCCACATGTTTGCCGTCTTTTAGTTCAACACGCATAGTCACCTGAGCCATAGCGGTTGATGACATCAGAATCGTGACAAGTATTGATTTTAAGGTTTTTTTCATCTCTTCATGATTCTATAAGTTGTTTTGCCATTATTTATTATATATGTACCCTTTGGCAAGTCAGCAGTAAACAATGAGGCAGAGTCTTCGCACTGGTTTGCAGTCTAGTTGTGAGTTCGTTTATCTCACCACCTTGTATGTGTACTGCTGTGTGCCTTGCTTCATTGCGGCTTTGACGATGTAGGCTCCGTGGGATGGGAGGATGATTCGCTCAGTGGCTGACACTGTCTTCTTTGCAATGGTGCGGCCGTCGGAGTTGAAGACTGTGACCTTGCATGGATGTGCTGTGGTGATGAGGAGACTGTCGCCACTCACGCTGACGGTTGGTGCTGTGTCTTCGTCTTCGGCAGGGGTGTCGATTGACACGGCTTGGTCGGAGAGTGCCTGTATGCTGAGTTCGGCTGCTGAGCTCCATGCGTTGCCGTTGACCTCGGATGTGGCTACGAAGCGGAAGTAGCGTGCTGTGATCATCTGGCTAAGCTTGATGACCTGCTCGCCTGAGGTGTTGGCAAGCGTGCCCTTGGCAGCTGCAGTGCCCCATGTCTTGCCATCGTTGCTGAAGTAGAGCTCGTAGCCTTTCACTCGACCGTTTTCGCTGTCGGAGCGTCCCTGGTAGATGAAGGCTGTGATGTTGTATGCCTTTGCCATGTCAACTACGATTTCGTGTGGGCAGGTTGGCGTGTTGCCTCCGTAAGCTGTGTGCCAGATGGTGGAGTTGTTGCCGTCGATGGCATTTTCTTTTCGCTCATTGCCTCCTTGCTCGCTGTCAACGCTGACGACCTTCCACGCTGTCTTGTTGATGTACATTGCTACTTCAGTTTCGCTGACAATGCTCTTTGCCAAGCCTTCTTTCTCGGCATAGGCAAGTATGGTGCCACCATCGGTGAAGCGGATGCGTGAGGTGTACTGGCTGAAGACGGTGCCGCCGTCGGTGCTGTAGTAGATTGTGGCTCCGCTGGTTGGAGTGGTGAGAGTGACATAGCCTTTGTTGACAGTTGCCTTTACTGGTGAGCATTGCGGGTTGGCAACGCGTGCCTTGGCTGTGAGCTGCTGGTCGGTGAGTGACTCTGTGATTGGCATGATGATGAACGAGAATGATGTGCGGCTTGCCTTGAGCTCGTACTTGTCGAGCACATCAGGTCCGCAGCTTGCATTGCCGAGGGCTCTCATGGCTGCATCGATGCACACAACGGTTGGCTTGATGAACTGCACTTCGTATGGATGCTTCTTGCGATTGTCGTTGGATGTGTAGATGGATCTTGCGCGCCAATGACCTGCTGTTGCCGACATGAGGTCGGGGGCAACTACCATGAGTCCTTGCCCAGATGCGTCGGTGAGGGAGATGAAGCGCACTTCTTCTTTGTTGCCTGTCTCTTGCGGCTTGACATATCCTGTCCATTGATCGGTGACAGTGCTATGGTAAAGGCCTGGGAAGCATGACTCCTTGCGGTCGCGGTAGTTCTCCCATGGACCACGGCCAAACCATGTGTAGTTTTCGTATCCTTCTGGCATGTCGAATGTGAATCCGAGGCGTGGGAGGACATTGTCGAGCTGTGCAGGGTCGATGATGCTGCTTACGGTTATTGTGCCGTCGCTGAGTATGTTGTACGACATCTGTGTCTTGAAGGATGCACCATTCTTGCCTGTGTATTTATTGTTGATGCTGAGGGCTATGGCTCCGTCGCTCTTCTCGATTGTGAATGTGCCAGCAGAGGTGATGAGGTCGCGTAAGCCCATGTTTGTCCATTCGCCTGCGCGGCGGCCATCGTTGTCGGTTGGGGCACGGAAGGCATTGAACTTAACTGCTAAGATATGAGCTGCTTGCCGCCTACGGTGTAGGATGAAAGCTGGCCTTCTTTCTTTGAGAACTCTGCTACGAAGTTTGTACCAGAGATTATTATTGCAGTTGTGGTTTCCTCGAAAGTGAGCTTGTCGGTTGAGGCTGAGGTGTAAACAGGCTTGCTGATTGCCTTGCGCATGCGGAACTGCTCTGATGCAACTTCATAGCCGTTTTCTGCCCAGTCTGTTGCTTCGGTGGTCTTGACTGAGAAGCGAATGAAGTATTCTGCGTCGTCTTTCAGCTCAGGCACAAGTTCGCTGAGATGAGGAAGGGTGATGCTGCCTGACTTGCCGCCGTCGATGTTGAGGGCATCGAGTGGCTGCTCGCTGATAACAATGCCATCTTCAAGCACTTGGTAGCTGAATGCATATTGACTGAGGTTGGCGAAGGCGAGCTTGTTCTTGACGGTGAAGATGCTATTGAGGCTATCTTTCATGACGAAGTCTGCTGGCTGATATATCTTCTTGACATTGATAGCTTTGGCTGAGTATGTGTAGTCGGGGAAGATGACTCCATTTGTGCAGAAGTTGCCATCATTAGGATTGTCGCCAAAGTCGCCTCCGTATGCCCAGTAGGTTTTGCCACCGCCATTTGGCACAGGCACTTCGAGGCCTTGGTCTTTCCAATCCCAAATGAATTCGCCTGCAAGTGCTGGGTACTTTTCGTAGAGGTCGTAGAACTCACGCTGATTGCCCATAGAGTTGCCCATGGCATGGGTGTTCTCGCACTGAATGTGTGGCTTTGGCTTTGTTTCATTAGCTCGTGATGAGCCAACCCATGAGATGTGGTCGATGCCTGCATACATGGTGCTTGTGACATCGCTCCATTGACTGTTGCCCTCGTAGTGGCGAAGGCGTGTCTTGTCGAGCTTGTAGATGGCTTGAGAAACTGCTTGGAAGTTTGTGCCGCCGCCAGACTCGTTGCCAAATGACCAGAAGAGGATGGCTGGATGGTTGCGCATCCAGAGCACATGGTTCTCGTTGCGCTCAACCATCATCTGCTTGAACTTGGCTTCGGATGAGAGCTGCTGGTATGGGTGGCACTCTACATTTGCCTCGGCGAGTACATAGATGCCATACTTGTCGCAGAGGTCGTAGAGGTAAGGGTTGTTAGGGTAGTGGCTTGTGCGCAACGCATTGATGTTGAGCTTCTTCATGAGGAAGATGTCTTTCTCCATCTCCTCGCGAGTGACTGTGCGTCCGCCCACCATGCTGTGGTCGTGGCGGTCAACTCCGTGGATGATGATAGGCTTGCCATTGACGCAAATCTCGCCTTTGCTGCCTACCTTGATGTCGCGGAATCCCCACTTGCAGCCACGGATGTCAATGTCTTTCTTGCCATCGTTGAGAGTGAGCACTATGTTGTAGAGATTTGGCTGCTCGGCATTCCAAAGCTTTGGATTGTCAATGGTTGCAGTGATTGTCTGAGTGCCTGCTGCAGTGATGTCGGCTGATGACTGAGCTACTACAGCTGAGCCATCAAGCACCTTGAGGGTGAGCTTGCCGTTTGCGATGCTGCCTGCAATGTCGGTTTGTACTGATAATGTGGCAGTTGAGTATGTGCTGTTGAGGCTGTTTGTGACATAGAAGTCGCGAATCTGTGTCTTTGGAGCTGACCAGAGGAATACATCGCGAGTGATACCTGTTAGTCGCCAGTAGTCTTGTGCCTCAAGGAAAGAACCGCTTGTGAAGCGATATACCTGAACAGCAATGGTGTTCTCGCCTTTTGTGAGGTAGTCAGTAATCTTGAATTCTGAAGGAAGGTATGAATCCTCTGCATAGCCAGCGAACTGACCGTTCACCCAAACATAGTAGCCATGTCCAGCGCCGTTGAAGCGAACGAAGACATCACGGCCATCCCACTCGGCAGGTACAGTAAACTTGCGACGATAGCTTCCTACTGGATTCTTCATGGTGCTGCCATAAGTGAACCACCCCGGACGATCGGCCATGACGCTGAAGGTGTTTTTGTCGAATGAGAATGGGTATGCCACATTGCAATAGAGAGGCTTGTCCCACTTCTTGTTGTTGCGAAGGCCATACACCTGCCATGTGGAAGGCACATCTATGTTGTCCCATGTGGCATCGTTATAATCTGCCTTTTCAAAACCTGTAGGGCGCTTTGATGGGTCGGCTACCCAACGGAACTTCCATACTCCGTTGAGCGACTGATAGTATGGCGAAGATTCAATGCTATTGGCATCGACTGCTGCTTCATCCTTTAAGGAAATCTGTGTGGTGTGTGCTGCCTCTCGGTTGAGATGAGTGATTGAAACATCATCCCACTCTTTGAGTGTCTGAGCCTGAAGAGTGGCTGCAGAGACAAAGGCAAGGAGGGCAGAAAGGTATTTAACTCTGATATTTTTCATTGCGAATTAGTTAATATTGTGGAAAAGGTAAAAATGGGTAAGAAATGTTTTCTTATTTCATATTGACAAGAATACGGAACACTTTGCCTGGTGCTTGTGTCCACTCAATCATTGCTGATTCGGCATCAGCCGGAGCTACTTCCTTGCTGATGAGCTTATCTACAGGACATGTGCCACGCTCAAGATAGTGGATGACTGCACGGAAATCGCTTGGTGTAGCATTGCGTGAACCACGAATGTCTAACTCCTTCTGTACGAAATATTTAGTAGTGAATGAAACATCGTTCTTGGCATAGCCGATGCATGCTACACGGCCAGTGAATGCTACTTCGTTGATAGCCATCTGATAGGTTGGGATGCTGCCAACTGCCTCGATGATGACATCAGGACCATAGCCGGAAGTGATTTCTGTGAGGCGTGAGTGAACATCCTCAGAGAGGGTGTTGATGGTGTATGCTGCTCCCATCTCACGAGCAAGGGCAAGCTTTTCGTCGTCTATGTCGGCTGCAATGACAGTAGCGCCACGCTGAACGGAACGAACAATTGCTCCCATGCCAACCATGCCACAGCCAATGACCATAACGAAGTCGATGTCAGACACTTCGGCACGAGAAACGGCATGGAAACCGACGCTCATTGGCTCAATGAGAGCGCATGTGCGTGGATCGAGATTGCCTGCTGTGATTATCTTTTCCCAAGGAAGCACGGCATATTCGCACATAACGCCATCGCGCTGAACGCCAAGGGTTTGATTGTCTTTGCATGCATTGACACGACCATTGCGGCAAGATGCGCACTTTCCGCAATTTGTGTATGGATTGACGGTGACTGCCATGCCTGGCTTGAGAATGTCAGGAACATTTTCTCCTACGGCTTCGATGACTGCGCCTACTTCGTGGCCTGGAATGACAGGCATTTTTGCCATAGTGTTGCGACCGAGATAGGTGTTGAGATCGCTGCCACAAAATCCAACATAGTGCAAGCGAATGAGCACATCGTTTGCTCCATACTGAGGTTTATCTAAATCAATGACTTCCATCTTCTGGAGGCCTGTAATCTGTACTGCTTTCATGTTTGTTATGTAATATTATTCTATTATTCTGACATATTTTTAATGTAAGGCAATTCTACGAGGTTTTCAAAGCCATAGAATTGCTTCGCGTTCTCGCCAAGGAAGAGTCGCTTCTCTTCGTCGGTGAGTTCGTTAGATTTTGAGATGAAGTCGTAAGACATTTTATATGTGATGGCTGTGATGGTGCGAGGGTAGTCGCTGCCCCACATAAGCTTATTCATGCCGACAAGCTCTGCTGCTTGTTTGATTGCTTTGATTGCTCCGTTGTATGGATAGAATTCGGAGTTGAAAAGCCATGTAATGCCTCCTGACTCGACCATGACATTGTCGTGGCGAGCGAGCTTTATCTGCTCAAGCCATCCTTCAGTTGTCACCATGCCGAAATGTCCAATGGCTATGCGAAGATGGGGGAAGGATGTGATAATGTCTTCAGCTTCAGCAAGCTGATGATTGTCTTCGTGAAGGCATAAAGAGAGGAACATGCCTTTGGCTTCCATCAGTGCATACATCTGCATCATTGAAGGCTCGTTGAGAGGTCGTGAAAGGCGATGGCCAGGAATAGCAATGCCGCTATACGCTCCGCTTTCGATGAGCTTTTCTGCTGTTGCAATGAAATCGTCGTTGCGAAAATCTGCCATTCCACACACCTTGAAGCGATTAGGATATTTGCTTGCTACTTCAGCAAGGTAGTCGTTTTGCAAGCCATCAATAAACTCTTGCACTACAACAGCTGCACTGACTTGTGCATAATCCATGTTGGCAAGGAATACCTCAGCGGAGTTTCTGCCGTCAATCATGAAAGGCGGACACATCTGCACCTCTTCGCCCATGAATATGGAACGGCCACGGTCGGTTGTGCGTATTATCTTGCCATCAACTACGGTGTCTTGCTTAAGCCATAAATGAGAGTGAGCATCAATAATCATAATTCATTATGGTAAGGTGGGTTTATGAATTTGCCCAGCTGACTCTCTGCTGGTCGCCAATGATTTCCTTGACCTCCTGCACAAGCTGCCAGTCGATAGGTTCGTTGCTCCAATCAAGATTGCGCTTCACATTTTCAGGATTTGCAGACGAGAAAAGGGTAGTGGCAATGCGAGGATTGCTGACAGAATACTGAATAGCAAGCTTCTCGATAGGGGTGCCTTTGGCAGTGCAGTGCTGTACAGCACGCTGACAAGCTTCAACGAGTGGCTTTGGTGCTGGATGCCAATCAGGCACGCCGCGCTGTGAGAGAAGGCCCATACTGAGTGGTGAAGCATTTATGATGCCGATGTTGCGCTCTTCAAGATAGTCGAAGTAGTCGGCAAGCTTGTCGTCGTTGAGGCAATAGTGGCAGAAGTTGAGAATTGACTCTACAGTGCCAGCAGGTGCATGGTCGATAACCCACTTCAAGTTCTCAAGCTGGAGGTCAGTGATGCCAACATGGCTAACAACGCCTTTTTCGCGGAGCTCTACGAGAGCAGGAAGAGTTTCATCAACAACTTTCTGCAATCCTCCTGGCAATGCTGCCTGGAACTCAATGTCATGAACATTGATAAGGTCGATATGGTCAATGCCGAGGCGCTCCATGCTTTCATAAACGCTCTCTGTCGCTCTTTTGCCGCTATAATCCCAAGTGTTTACGCCATCTTTGCCGTAGCGGCCCACTTTTGTTGATAGATAGTATTTCTCGCGAGGAATCTCTCTCAATGCTTTGCCGAGTACGGTTTCTGCTTTGTAATGGCCATAGTATGGAGATACATCGATGAAGTTCATTCCTCCATCCACTGCTGTGTGCACAGCTTTAATTGCTTCACTTTCATTTATGTTGCGGAATACTCCGCCAAGAGATGAGGCGCCGAAGCTGAGCTTGTTCACCATCATGCCTGTTTTTCCAATTTCTGTCATAAGTACGGTGTTATTATTGTTTATTGCTAGTAAATTCGTTCAAAATTATTATACGCTAATACGCGATGATGATAATTATGTGATTGTAAAAAAGCATTACGCTTTTGAACTCACTCCAAAGAGCTGCTCTCTTTCTCTCTCCGCTGCAGCTTGCACCCAATGCTCTGGCGTGAATTTCCAATGATTGAGCGGTTGTGGGTCGATAGTGCCAAGCTCTTTGATGTATTGAAGGAGATAGTAGCGAATGTCATGTTCGCTCACTCCGATGATGCGGCTGTCAATCTCTTCCTTAGTCATGCCAGCACCTTTTGTGAGCAGTTCTCCACCGCCGTTAGAGCGGTATGCTGTCATTGCTACGGTGTAGAGCTCATTCATTCTGAAAGGAGTGCCATCAGTCTTGCTTTTTATCTTGATTTTGCAGCCTGTTGGCTTTGTCACATCCACTTCATAGTTAATGCCTGCAGCCGAATCGAAGTTGAAAATGAAGTTCTTGAATCCCATTCGATCAGGATTGCTTTTCATAGGGCCTATGAGCAGCAAGTTGTCGTCGATGCTCTTCATCTGATTTGTCCAATCAGCATAGCTCATCTCAAGATAATCCTTGATTTCTTGTCCTGTTAAGATGAGGGTGTAAAGGTGATCCTCAAAACGATAAAGGTCAAAGAGGTTGCTCACCTTAATCTCACCAGCTTCGATTGATGCATTGAAGAATAGGGGAGCTGTGAAAGAAATATCTGCTTCAGAAATTTTTAACTGAAGAGATTGGATGAGGTCGATGTAAGCAGAGGAGCCGAAATAAGCATCTGTCACATCCACGCGATTTAGGAATGTGCCAATCTTTTCTGTTGCAAAATGCTTCACTTCACGGAAAGAATAGTTGAAATGCCTCTTGAAGTCGGATGCAAAAAGATTGTGCAGCGTGCCGATGTAGTTGAGAGTGCATGAAGTGTCGTGACTGAGCACTTTGCCGCTTTTTCCGATGTTGAAAGTGATATCCACCACAGCAACATTGTAGGCATAACAGCCAGGGTTAACGCACAAAACGCTTTTGCCATTCTTCTTGCATACCACTTCCTCCATGTTGTTGGCGTGGTCGTGGCCGTAGAGTATGAGGTCGAATCCTTCTACCTCTTCTGCAGTCAATCTTGTTGCATTCTCACGATAATCGTCTGTGACAATGCCTTCGTCCATTCCAGAATGGAAAAGACCGATAATGAAGTCAGGAGCCTCCTCTTCTTTGACAATCTTCACCCATTTATCTGCGCTTTGCTGCATGTCTTCAAAGCGCATGCCTTTCCAGATGTCTTTTGGTACCCATTGAGGAATGGCTGGAGTGATAAGGCCAATGATTGCTATTTTCAACCCTTGGCGATAGAACACTTTGTAAGGCTCGAAGTATGGCTCTCCGGTGTCTTCTCTGACGACATTGGCGCCGAGAATAGGGAAATTGCACTGATCGACATACTTGTCAAAGATGTCATGGCCCATTTCAATGTCATGGTTGCCGATGACCGCGACATCATATCCAATGTAGTTGCAAATGTCTGCAACCTTGTGTCGCTTGCTTGTAGTGATGAAATTGAAGAAATATGCTGTAGGCTCTCCTTGAAGCATATCTCCCCCGTCAACAAGGATCGTGTTGCCAGGATTCTCTTGACACTCTTTTGCTACGAAAGCATGCACACGCTGCAAGCTACCCTTTCCCCACTTCTCATGTCTGAAGTCGTAGGGAAAGTAGTTGCCGTGCACATCCGTAGTGAATATGATTTTCAAGTGTTTCTCCTCTTGTGGCACCATCGAATTCCTAAATTTAGTTACAAATTTAGATAAAAAACTTCAATTGGCAAAGAAAAGAGGGCATTTTTTGCCAGATAGCACTATTTTATGGACATCTTGAAGATTTGATTGCCGCGAGAGCCAAGCACGAGGTGATTGCCAATTACGGCAGGAGATGATTCGAAATTAGTGCCAATGTGAGCTGTATGGATAATCTCACCGCTCTGTCCATCAATAATATATGCGTTGCCGTAAGTGTCGCCTGTGAAGACAAACATTTCGCCTTTCTCATTGAGGAAACTTACAGGAGATGACCATGCATAATGCTTCAGCTTTGTTGAGAATATCTGCTTGCCAGTTGCTTTGTCGAGAGCAATGAATTCACCATTCTGTCCGCTGAGATTGCGAACCACATTGGCAAAGATTCGGTCGCTGCAGTTGCCCTCGCCGAGCAGAGGGGTGCCATAGAATCCGCCATCGAAATGCTTGCTGCCAACGAGTGCTTTTTTAGCAGGTAGAGTAAAGTGCCATATTTCTTCTCCTGTGAGGGCATCGAGCTTCGCGAAGTGAGCAGTTCCTTCTCCAACTTGTCTATCTACTTCGCAGCTGCAATACAAATATGGCTTTCCATTTTCAATTTCGAGTACAGGTGATGCATCATTGTCGTCCTTGTTGTCATAGAACCAAACAGGCTTCATTGTTTCAAGGTTTACACATATCACAACACCATGGTTATCTGCTAGATATCCATAGTTAGCATACACAGGCATTGAAGTTTCTACGCCACCTGCGCTGTCACCTTTTTTACGGAAGCGGAGTGTGCTGTGCATCTTTTCAATGCCATTATCAACATAGAACTTGTAGAGGGTGCCATTCTCTCCAGGTCGGAACACGAAATGGCCTACTCTGACAGGAGAAGAATCGTATGCTGCCCATGAACGCCATGCTTTTGGGTCGCGTGGGTAAGTGTGCTCAATACTGTGGCTCTTAAGGTTGATTGTCAAAGCACCGAATGGCTCGTGAGAAGGAACTCCATGTCCCACATATAGATTGCCGTTCATCTTAGGGTCGAGCATCATTGTTCCCTTGATAGGATTTGTTACATCGATAGCAGGGCGTGAACTCTTACCGGTGTTGTAGTCGATGAAATACACTCTTCCGCAAAGAGAGCCAATCATGATTTCCTCTTGAGCGTAGTTCTCAAACTGCTTTGTGCATGAATCTGGCCAGTTGATGTAAAGCGGCTGTCCTGTCCATCCAGAACCGCCTCCCCATTCGCCGCGACAATCAGTGTTGAACACCCAATCAACTACAATGGTGTCGGGGCGACCAGTCACTTTTCCGTTGAATCGTGCTTGGCGGTATGGACCTCCGCGGAAAGTGAGGATGCCAGGAGCATCAGCATAGCAATCTTTGAGGTCGCCGAGTTCTCCAGGAATCTCTGGTGCAAGCACCTCTATCTTGTATTCTATTTTATCTACTGAAGGGAGAGAAGAGTCGGGGAGAGCAACAATCTTCACTTCAGGTTCAATAATCTCTGTTGAATCTATGGTGTCGGTTTCAATTCCGCCTTTATGGCCAAAAGAACCAAAATCGCATGAAGTCATTACTATGAGCGGTAATGCCCATAGAAGATGTTTTTTTGACATACTAAGTTCTGGATATCTGAATATAAAATTATTTAACCTGATAGGTCGATGGAAACAATGGCATTATATGCTCTTGTTAAATCCTATAGAAAGCGAATTAACTCAATGCCAATGCGTTGCCTATTTCAAAGACAAAATGTCCATGAAGAAAAGCACGGCAGCAATCTTGCGATCAACGCCAGGAGCTTTGCCAATGGTTGCGTTGTTAGAATTGCGAATAGTGCCGTCGCTCTCAATCTTTCCTAAAGTTGAGTTGTTGGAATTGCGCACAGTACCATCGCTATATACCTTGCCTACAGTGGAGTTATTGCTGTTGCGTATTGTACCGTCGCTTTCAATCTTGCCTACAGTAGAATTGTTGCGGTTGCGAATAGTGCCATCGCTATACACCTTGCCTACAGTGGAATTGTTGCTGTTTCTTATTGTGCCGTCTCTCTCCACAGTGCCCAGCGTTGCATTGTTTGAATCTCTGATTGTTTGTACTCTTGGCAATTCAATATTATTGGTAAATGCGTTTGCCATGCTTACGGCTGAAAACATCAGTGCAGCAGCGAAGATTATTCTAATAGCTTTCATATTACTTATATATTATATTACGATGCAAATGTACGAATTTTTTCATTATTTATGCTGTATTGTGGTGTTATTTTTCAATTTCCATGTAAATTACTCAATATTTATGCTCTTAATTCAAGAATTTCCTCTATCATTTGTTGCTTGTTTCGTATTTGTTTTCTATCTTTGCGACAACTTACATTATTTACAAACCTTATAATATCAAAAACCTATTATGGCATACAAAGTAGAACAGATTGAGGGCATTGGCGAAGTATATGCTGAGAAACTCAATGCTATTGGTATCAAAACAACAGACGATCTTCTCGCTAACTGCGCAAAGGCTTCTGGCCGTGCAAAGGTTGCTGAAGAATCAGGCATCAGCCCAAAGCTCATTCTCAAGTGGACAAACCATGCAGATCTTATGCGCATCAATGGAATAGCAGGTCAGTTTGCAGAGCTCCTCGAAGCTGCTGGCGTTGACACAGTTAAGGAATTCCGTCATCGTGTTCCTGCAAACCTCCATCCAAAGCTTGTTGAGGTTAATGAGCAGAAGAATCTTTGCAACCGAGTTCCAAGTCTCAGCGAGGTTGAGAAGATGATTGCTCAGGCAAAAGAACTCGAACCACTTATCACATATTAATTTGACGGTTGTCATTGTTTCTGAGCAAGAAGCAATGAGACAATAAGTATAAAGTAAAAAAAAGAAGTAAGATTTTGGTCATTCGATGCTCAATATCTTACTTCTTATTTTTTTATTTTCCTTCTTGCTTCATATTCAGCTTTTATATCTTTCCTTATGCTTCGGATTCATAGGGAACCATCCTTTTTCCACTCGCTTTTTCTGTTCAAAGATTTCAAGAATGCTCCACAGCAGCGAGCATCCTGTCACACCAATGATGGCAGCAGCAAGCACATTCTCCACAAAAACAGAGGCAGCAAGGCATCCCACTCCCAGCACAGCAAACACTGGCCAGCATTTCACACCAAAGTAATACTCTGATTTTATGACGATTGGATGAAAGATTCCAATAATCAAGAATGTTGCCACAGCTATGATAATTCCTTCGTAATTCATGATCCTGTTCAGTTCTTTTTTCAAATTTTGTGCAAAGATAGGCAAAAGAAATGAATTTAATGCCGAAGTCAAGGAATTATGTTGCTTTTTAACTATAGTCTTATTATGCACTAAAAACAGCAAAAGGACCTCACAAGGCCCTTTTGCTGTTTTTGTTTGGTGAATATTTGATGCTTATTTCTCAGCTTTCTTCTCATTCTCATGCACGAAGTACTCTGCGATTTCGCGCTCATCACTGTCGCTGAATCCGTATGCTTCGTCATGCTGGCTAACATCAAGACCCATACGCTCGCTCTTTGCGCTTACACGCATTGGAATCATCTTGTTAGTGATCCAGTAGAGACCGAGGCTCACAACGAATGTGTAAACAATGACTACAAGGACACCGAGGATTGAGTTTACGAATACATCCCATCCGCCATAGATGAGGCCCTCGTAACCGAACACTCCTGTGAGGATCGTAGCGAAGATACCGCCTGTGCCGTGAGTTGGGAACACATCAAGTGCGTCATCAACGCTTGTGCGGTTTTTCCAATACACTGCGATGTTGCACACGAGAGTAGTGAGAAGAGCAATGCAGATGCTCTGACCTGTAGTGACAATGTCTGCACATGGCGTGATGGCAACAAGACCCACCACAGCACCTACAGCAGCTCCCATGCCAGATGGCTTGCGACCACGGAGGCAGTCGAAGAAGATCCAGCACATCATGGCTGTCGCTCCGGCTGTGTTAGTGTTGAGGAATGCCTTGATTGCGATGCCGTCAGCAGCAAGACCGGAACCGCCGTTGAAGCCGAACCAACCGAGCCACAGAAGTGCTGCACCGAGAATGACGAATGGCACATTGGCTGGTAGATGCTTCTCGCCGCTCTTACGCTGGCCGAGGAAGAGGGCTCCTGCTAATGCGGCAACACCTGATGATGCGTGAACCACAATACCGCCAGCAAAGTCATGAATATCAAAGAGTTTGTGGAGAAGTCCTTCAGGATGCCATGTCCAGTGTGCCAATGGGCAATAGACGAAAATACAGAAGAGCATCATGAACACCATGTAGGCCGAGAAACGAACACGCTCGGCAAATGAACCAGTGATGAGCGAAGGTGTGATGATTGCGAATTTCATCTGGAAGATGGCATATAGGGCGAGCGGAATGGTTGCCACGGTAAGTCTGCCATCAACATATCCTTCTGAGCCAGGCACATTGTAAGGATGAGCACCTACATGCTGGAACATGAAGAATTGTGTTGGGTCGCCAATGAGACCGAGACCTCCGAGGTCGTCGCCAAATGAAAGGCTGAATCCAAACACTACCCACATCACACTGATGATGCCCATGGCAATGAATGACTGAAGAATCGTGGAAATGACATTTTTCTTTCCCACCATGCCTCCGTAGAAGAATGACAAACCAGGTGTCATCATGAGCACGAAGATTGTTGCTGTGGTGAGCCATGCTACATTTGATGATGTGCAGACGCCGTCGTCAACAAATGTCCACAAATCAATGTCGTCTTGAGTGTTGAGAATGCTCTCTTTCTCAGGCCATACGGCTCCGATTATCGCAAAGATGGTCATAATTGCCATCAGGATAATCCATCTCTTTTTTACCTTCATCTTTTTCTTTTGTGTTTGTTATGTTAATATTGAGTATTTTCTATGTCTGTGTTGAAATCGAGTGCAAAGTTATGTATAATTTATCAAAAAGCAAAGAAAATAACGAAAATTATTTCAAAAGTAATAATAAATATTGCATACGCTTTCAAAAAGATATTAAAATATGCAATATTATTTCATATCGACA
>JAGHVC010000041.1 GCA_018064505.1 Candidatus Minthosoma caballi
ATATCTTTGTCTACGCCAGCCTTCTCGAGGATCTTGGCTGAGCTGCTGCGTCCAATACCGAAAATGTATGTTAACGCAATTTCACCTCTCTTATTCTGAGGGAGGTCTACACCAACAATTCTTATTGCCATATCTTTTAATTATTTCAAATTCTTACAAAAGAATTATCCCTGACGCATCTTATACTTAGGGTTCTTCTTATTAATTACAAACAGACGTCCTTTACGTCTTACGATTACGCAATCAGGTGTACGTTTCTTCAAAGAAGCTCTTGTTTTCATATTATGATTATTATTTATATCTAAATACTATTCGTCCTTTAGAAAGGTCATAAGGAGACATTTCCACTCTAATCTTATCTCCTGGCAGAATCTTAATGTAATGCATTCTCATCTTACCTGAGATATGAGCAATAATCTCATGACCATTTTCCAATTCTACACGAAACATTGCATTTGACAATGCCTCTACGATAGTTCCATCTTGTTCAATAGCAGACTGCTTAGCCATACTCTATAAAGATTTATCTCTTAATACTTGTTCTATTTCCTCAAATGACGAAAGAATATCTGCTTTACCTTTACGAACACACATAGAATGTTCGAAATGCGCAGCAGGCTTCTTATCTCTTGTCACAATTCCCCAACGGTCTTCTTGCATGTAAATTTCTTTCATTCCCATTGCAATCATTGGTTCAATTGCTATACATAAACCATTCTTAAGAAGGATGCCGTTTCCTCTTTTTCCATAATTAGGAACTTGAGGATCTTCATGCATATCCTTTCCGACTCCATGTCCAACAAATTCTCGTACTACTCCATAACCATGCTGTTCACAATGATTTTGAATTGCATAAGAAATGTCTCCAAGGCGATGTCCAACGACGGCTTGCTCAATGCCTTTATAAAGGGACTCTTTAGTGACTTCCAACAACCTTTTAACTTCATCAGAAATTTCACCTACAGCAAATGTGTAGCAAGAATCACCACAATAACCATTTAGCTTAGTTCCACAATCTATTGAAACTATATCACCTTCTTTTAAAGGGATGTCGTTTGGTATTCCATGAACGACTTGGTGGTTTACAGAAGTGCAAATGCTTGCAGGAAAAGGACCTCCATTTGGATTGGGAAAACCTTTGAATGTTGGAATAGCACCGTTATCACGAATAAAAGACTCAGCAATCTGATCCAATTTATTTGTTGTAACGCCTGGTTCAATTACTTTTGCCAGTTCTGCTAAAGTTTTCCCTACAAGCAAATTTGCTTCTCTAAGAAGCTCAACTTCTTCGTCAGTCTTAAGATATATCATCAATCAAAAGAATGCTTAAGCATGTTCACCACGAACTCTTCCTGTATCGAGAAGTCCATCATAGTGACGCATCATCAAGTGTGACTCGATCTGCTGAAGAGTATCAAGTACTACACCTACGAGAATCAAGAGTGATGTACCACCAAAGAATGCAGCAAACTCTCTCTGCATGCCAAACAAACCAGCAAATGCTGGGAGAATAGCAATTACAGCCAAGAACAAAGAACCTGGGAATGTGATACGCGACATAATATTATCAATATAGTCTGCAGTATCTTTACCAGGCTTAACTCCTGGAATGAATCCATTATTTCGCTTCATATCTTCAGCCATCTGAGTTGGGTTGATAGTAATTGCTGTATACAAATATGTAAAGAGCACGATCAACACAGCAAAGATAAGGTTATATATGAAGCTAGAGTTATCGATTAACTGACTCATTACTGGGCTAAGCTTTCCTCCTGAAACAAACTGTGCTACAGTTGCAGGCACGAACATAATTGCCTGTGCAAAGATGATAGGCATAACATTCGCTGCATATGGCTTAAGAGGAATATACTGACGAGCTCCACCTATCTGGCGTGCTCCAGCAATTCTTTTAGCATAATTTACTGGAATCTGACGAACTCCTTGAACAAGAAGAATTGCAGCTCCAATAACAGCAAGGAACACAACAATTTCAACTAAGAAAACTACAAGACCACCCTGTCCACCTAGACGAGAAGCATATTCCTGGATTACAGCAGTTGGGAATCGAGCAATAATACCAATCATGATAATCATTGATACACCATTTCCAATACCCTTATCTGTAATTCTCTCACCAAGCCATAATACAAACATACTGCCAGCAGCAAGAATGATTGTGCCTGTAATAAAGAACATGTTCCAATCAAGTGACGAGTAAAGAGCGGAACCACCAGTTGTCTGCTGAAGATTCAAAAGGTAAATAGGACCTTGGAAAAGAAGAATAGCCACTGTTAAATAACGAGTGTACTGATTCATTTTTCTTCTTCCGCTTTCACCCTCACGCTGCATCTTCTGGAAATATGGAACAGCAATACCAAGGAGCTGCATAACGATAGATGCAGAGATGTATGGCATGATTCCAAGGCCAAAAATAGAGGCCTTTGAAAACGCTCCACCGGAGAACATATCAAGAAGTGACATCAAACCGCCCTCTGTCTGGTTACGGAGTCCCTGAAGAGCCTCTGTGTCGATACCTGGAAGCACTACATAAGAACCGAAACGATAGATTGCTACAAACAACAGCGTAATGAGGATTCTCGATCTCAAATCCTCAACACGCCAGATGTTAGTAAATGTCTTAACAATCTTGATATCCTTAAGTTTATCGATTGCTTTTCCCATTTTATTAGAGTTTTACAGCGTTACCACCTTTTTCTGTGATTGCAGCTTCTGCCTTTGCTGAGAATGCATGAGCTTCAACATCAACCTTTGCAGAAAGTTCTCCATTTCCAAGAATCTTTACGAGCTGATTCTTGTTAACGAAACCTGCAGCGATGAGTTCTTCAATGCCAACCTTAGCAAGATTCTTCTCTTCTGCAAGCTTCTGGATAAGGTCAAGATTGATTGCCTTGTACTCTACTCGGTTAATATTTTGGAAACCGAACTTAGGAACACGGCGCTGAAGAGGCATCTGACCACCTTCAAAACCAATCTTCTTCTTATAACCAGATCTAGCCTTAGCACCCTTATGACCTCTTGTAGAAGTACGGCCCTTACCAGAACCGTAACCACGGCCAACACGCTTGCTATTGTGAGTAGAACCCTCAGCTGGCTTCAAATTATATAATTCCATTTTAATCTGAATTTAGTGTTATTAAATAACGATTAGTCAATAATCTCAACAAGGTGTTCAACCTTGCGAATCATACCACGCAAAGATGGAGAATCCTCACGTTCAACGACCCTATTAATCTTGCCGAGGCCAAGAGACTCGAGAGTGCTCTTCTGATCAGCTGGGCGACCTGCCTGTCCCTTTACTTGCTTAATTTTGATTGTTGCCATGATAATATCTCCTTATCCTTTGAATACTTTTGTCAAATTAACACCACGGTTCTGTGCAATTGTCTTAGGATCGCGCATGTTAGCAAGTGCCTCAATAGTAGCCTTTACGAGGTTATGAGGATTTGACGAACCCTTAGACTTTGCAAGTACATCTGTAATACCAACACTCTCAAGAACTGCACGCATGGCGCCACCAGCAACCACTCCAGTACCTTCTGAAGCAGGCATGATGAGAACTCTTGCACCACCAAATTTAGCGTAAGCCTCATGAGGAACAGTACCCTTAAGTACAGGAACCTTAACCAAATTCTTCTTAGCAGCCTCTACGCCTTTTGCGATAGCAGCTGTAACTTCACCAGCCTTACCAAGACCATAGCCAATAACACCGTTACCATCACCTACAACAACGATGGCAGCGAATGTAAATGTACGACCACCCTTAGTAACCTTAGTAACACGATTAATAGCAACCAATCTGTCTTTCAGGTCGGCATCGTTTTGTACTTTAACTTTATTTACCATAATCGTATTTTAGAATTTAAGTCCACCATTACGGGCAGCATCAGCTACCTCCTTAACACGGCCGTGGTACAAATAACCATTACGGTCGAACACAACAGTTGTGATACCAGCTTCGAGAGCCTTCTTGGCAATCATTTCACCAACCTTAGCAGCCTGCTCTGACTTATTAGTCTTCTCAAGTCCGAGTGAAGATGCAGATACAAGAGTCTTCTGAGCATCATCATCAATTACTTGAACATAAATCTGCTTATTGCTTCTGAAAACGCTCATTCGTGGGCGCTCTGCAGTACCAGAAATCTTATTGCGTACTCTATATTTGATTTTGAGACGTCTTTCAATCTTTGTAATCATACTCTAATCTAATTTAATTATTTAGCATTTGCAGACTTACCAGACTTTCTTCTAATTACTTCTCCCTGGAAGCGGATACCCTTACCCTTGTAAGGCTCTGGCTTACGGAACGAGCGAATCTTAGCACATACTCTTCCGAGAAGGTCCTTATCGCAAGATTCGAGCATGATGAGAGGATCCTGGTTTCTCTCTGACTTAGTCTCGACCTTAATCTCGCTTGGGAGTTCGAAGACGATGCCGTGAGAGTATCCAAGAGCGAATTCAAGCACATTGCCCTGATTGCTTACGCGGTAACCAACACCGACGAGCTGGAGAGTTGCTTTGAAGCCCTCTGTAACACCATATACCATGTTGTTAACAAGAGAACGATAAGTACCCTGAAGTGCGTGACGCAACTTAGGGTTGTCCTGCATCATTTCTTCATTTTCAGCCATTGTTACCTGACCGTCCTCAATTGTCATAGTGATGCAAGGATTGAACTTATCCTTTGAAATTTCACCCTTAGGACCTTTTACAGTTACAATGTCATCCTTACGAGTAATAGTTACGCCTGCAGGAATAATAATAGGTAATTTACCAATTCTAGACATTATATATCCTCCTTAATTAATAAACATAGCAAAGAACTTCACCGCGCACTTTGAGCTCTGAAGCCTCTTTGTCAGTCATAACACCTTTAGATGTAGATACCACAGCGATACCTAATCCGTTAATTACGCGAGGCATGTCCTTGTATCCAGTGTACTTGCGAAGACCTGGACGAGAAACACGCTTCAAGCACTGAATAGCGCTTACTTTAGTCTGAGGGTCATACTTAAGAGCCACCTTAATTGTGCCCTGGGGACCTTCTTCTACGAACTTGTAGTTCAAAATGTAACCTTTGTCGAAAAGAATCTTAGTGATTTCCTTCTTAAGGTTTGAGGCTGGAATTTCAACAATCTTGTGCTTAGCCTGGATTGCGTTTCTCAACCTCGTGAGATAATCAGCTATTGGATCTGTCATGATAAAATTAAATTAATCGGGACTAGGGAATTTCGCCCGACAATATTTAACAATAATGAAATTTAGCTTTTAGGACATTCACAAACACAATAAAACGCGTAAAATTACACGCATCTTAGACATTAAGAAATGTCATAAAGCGTGCAAATTTACAACAAATTATTTAATATTCGTTAATCTCTTGCTAAAACCAAGCCCGCAATGCATGATTTTTAACAAAAAATAACATCCTATGTATCGTTTTGCTATAATCAAATTATCACGAGTTTACCACTCCCGAACCTGTGGTAAACTCTTGATTTTTGATTACCAGCTTGCTTTTTTAACACCAGGAATAAGTCCCTGAGATGCCATTTCACGGAACTGGATACGAGAGAGACCGAACTGACGGATATAACCTCTTGGGCGTCCAGTAATCTTGCAGCGATTATGAAGGCGGATAGGATTAGCATTAGCAGGGATTGCCTGAAGTGCACGAGCAGCCTCGTATGCTTCAATTGGATCCTCAGCAGTAGCGATTACCTTCTTAAGAGCAGCGCGCTTAGCTGCGAACTTTGCTACAAGCTTTGCACGCTTAACCTCGCGTGCTTTCATTGATTCCTTTGCCATATATCTTACTTTTTAGCGTCTTTGAATGGAAGACCAAATGCTTTGAGGAGTGCATAACCCTCTTCATCAGTCTTAGCAGAAGTAACAAAAGTGATGTTCATACCCATAATCTTATCAACCTGATCGATATTGATTTCTGGGAAGATAATCTGCTCAGTAATACCGAGAGTGTAGTTACCACGACCGTCAAACTTTGACTCGATACCCTTGAAGTCACGAATACGAGGAAGAGACACACGGATAAGCTTCTCAAGGAACTCGTACATACGCTCACGACGGAGAGTTACCATAACACCGATTGGCATCTGCTTACGGAGTCTGAAGTTTGAAATATCCTTCTTAGACTTAGTAGCAACTGGCTTCTGTCCTGTGATCTGTGCGATCTCATTCATTGCAATCTCGATAACCTTCTTATCTGCAGTAGCCATACCAAGACCCTGGTTAACTACAATCTTCTTCAGTACAGGAATCTGCATTGGAGAAGAGTAGTTAAACTGCTTCTGAAGAGCTGGAGCAATCTGCTCAGCATAAACATTCTTAAGTTGTGCAGTAGTACTCATTACAATTCCTCCCCTGACTTTTTAGCGTAACGAACTAACTTACCATTCTCACCCATCTTGCGTCCAATACGAGTAGCCTTGCCAGTCTTTGGATCAACAATATTGAGGTTTGAGATATGGATAGGAGCTTCCTGCTCGATAATACCTCCCTGTGGGTGTGCAGCACTTGGCTTAGTGCTCTTCTTTACCATGTTAACACCCTCGACAATGGCACGCTGCTTTTCAACAAGAACCTTAACGACCTTACCAGTCTTGCCCTTATTGTTACCAGCATTGACAAATACCATGTCACCTTTCTTAATATGTAATTTACCCATTGCTGTGTAATCTTTAATTGATTAAAGTACTTCAGTAGCCAAAGAAACTACCTTCATGTTAGCAGCACGGAGTTCACGAGCTACAGGACCGAAAATACGGCTGCCTCTCATTTCGCCAGCATTGTTAAGAAGAACACAAGCATTGTCATCAAAACGGATATAAGAACCATCAGGACGACGAACTTCCTTCTTTGTGCGAACGATAAGAGCCTTAGATACGGAACCCTTCTTTACCTCACTAGTAGGAATAGCACTCTTAACTGCTACTACAATAATGTCACCTACAGTGGCATAACGACGTCTTGTACCGCCAAGAACGCGAATACAAAGAACCTCGCGAGCACCACTATTATCAGCGACCTGCAATCTTGATTCTACCTGTATCATATTTTACTTAGCTCTTTCTACGATTTGTACTAATCTCCATCTCTTAGTTTTGCTCAATGGGCGAGTCTCCATGATAAGAACTGTGTCACCTACATGTGCATCGTTCTGCTCGTCATGAGCATGGTACTTCTTTGTCTTCTGGACAAACTTACCATATATAGGGTGCTTCTCTTTGAACTTAGCAGCAATTACGATAGTTTTATCCATCTTATCGCTAGTTACGACACCCTGTCTTTGTTTTCTTAAGTTTCTTGCTTCCATTTAACTCTTCTTATTTATTGAGTTTACGCTGTGTAAGTTCGCCCTTCATACGCGCGATATCATGACGCAACTTCTTAATCTGAGAATTATCCTCAAGTGGAGAAACATTGTGGTTGAACTTCATGTTAGCAAGGTTTGCAACCTCAACTTCAATGCGCTCTGCGAGCTCTTCTGTAGTAAGTTCTCTAATTTCTGAAATTTTCATAATTAAGCGTTTTTGTCGTAATCACGACGTACAACAAACTTTGTAGTAGTAGGAAGTTTCTGTGCACCGAGTCGGAGAGCCTCCTTTGCGATGTCATAAGAAACACCTTCAATCTCGAAAAGAATGCGGCCTGGCTTAGCAGGGAATACATACTGGTATGGATCACCCTTACCTTTACCCATTCGGACATCAGCAGGTTTCTTAGTGATTGGCTTATCAGGGAAGATGCGAATCCAAACCTGTCCTTGACGCTGCATGTAACGAGTAATAGCAACACGGGCAGCCTCAATTTGGCGAGCGCTAATCCACTTTGTCTCGAGGGCCTTTATACCAAAGCTGCCAAAAGCAAGCTCAGTACCTCTATGAGAAACACCCTTCCAACGACCGCGACCTTTTTGCGGTCTTCTATATTTTTGTCTTTTTGGCTGTAACATAGTTAATGTCTTCTATGCGCTGCACCTCTGCATGCTATTATTGTAAGCATGCATAGGTTTGCAACATGATTAATTAATTGCGGTTGTTAGACTTCTTGTTTCTGAAACGACGTCCACCACCATTGTTATTGCTGCGGCCAGACTCCTTCTGCTGAGAGAAATTAGGAGTGAGATCCTGCTTGCCAAACTTCTCACCGCGACAAATCCAAACCTTGATACCAAGGAGGCCTACCTTAGTGAGAGCTTCTGCCAAACAATAATCAATGTCAGCACGAAGAGTATGAAGAGGAGTACGACCCTCCTTATACATTTCTGAACGAGACATTTCTGCGCCATTCAAGCGACCAGAAATCTGAATCTTAATACCTTCTGCGCCAGAACGCATTGTGTTAGCGATAGCTGTCTTAACAGCACGACGGTAAGCAATTTTTCCCTCGATCTGACGAGCGATGTTATTAGCAACAATCACTGCATCAAGTTCTGGACGCTTAACTTCGTAGATGTTAATCTGAACTTCCTTGTCTGTTACCTTCTTGAGCTCCTTCTTGAGAGCTTCAACCTGCTCACCGCCCTTACCGATGATAAATCCAGGACGAGCTGTGCAAATTGTGATAGTAACAAGCTTAAGTGTGCGCTCAATAACAATCTTTGAAACGCTTGCCTTCTCAAGGCGCTTGTTGAGGTACTTGCGGATTTTGTTGTCCTCAAGGAGGTTATCACCAAAATCATTTCCGCCGAACCAGTTAGAATCCCAACCTCTTACAATACCGAGGCGGTTGCTTATTGGATTACATTTTTGTCCCATAATTACTTTTCTTCATTAGTTTTAGCGTCCACGAAAATGGTAACATGGTTAGAACGCTTA
>JAGHVC010000080.1 GCA_018064505.1 Candidatus Minthosoma caballi
ATGTTTTCTGCATTGTAGTCTTCCTCCTCTTTAGGCGGCATCAGATGCAGGAACACAAAACCCAGTACACATGCTGCTGCCACCCAATGCCACATCTTGACAGAACGATGTGGTGCAACTTCCTCCCTTGCCTTCTCAATCACTTCTTCCTTCAGCGTGTCCGAAGCCTTGAACTCGCATTGAGGCTTTAGCATCTGTTCGATGTCTTCAAAACCTTCGTTATGGTTATAGTTATAGTTTTCGTTATAGTTATCATTGTTCATCTTTCGTCTCCTTTCTTCTTTATCATTTGCTGGATATGCATTATTGCGTATCTGTATCTCGACTTTGCCGTTGGCTCAGGAATGCTGAGCAGTTCTGCAATCTGTCTGAATGTCAGTTCGTCGTAGCATTTCAGCCTCACTATCTCAGCTTGCTCTTCAGGAAGGGAGTCGAGCAGTTTGTTTATCCCCACATACTCCTCGTGAATCAGTCGGTCGCTTTCGTTTGCAGGTATGTGCTTTGCCTTGTCGAGCGGAACAATCTTCAATGGCTTTCGACGGAAGTAATCTGTGCAAGCATTGCTGATCGATCGGATGAGATATTGCTCCACGCTCTCTACCTTTGTCTTCTCTCGCAACCGTCGGAACACTCCAAGCAGCACCTCTTGCACCACATCCTCAGCATCCTCCCTGTTGCCAATTCGCATATAGGCGAAACGGAACAGCCAGTCTTGCCGCTCAGCGACAATCCTCTCCAATTCTGCAAGCAACTGTTCTGTTTCTGTATTCATTGTTTATGGTTTTAATGTTTCTTTGCCTGTTTCTGCAATGGCTTTCTACTTAATAAGACGTAAAGATAGCAAGAAAGATTTAATCAAGCCCGTTTTTTTTCAGAAAAATGCAGAAGAACACTTCTCCCCACTTGAAAAACTCTTGACAAAGCCGATTATTTTTCGTATCTTTGCACCCAGAAACAAGAGGAAGTCCCCTTGCTTCGCGAGCGTTCATTGTTGGTTGCCATATCTTCTTCTTTTCTGCAACTAACGAGAGAATGCACAAACAAATCAAAACTTTTGGCTAATAAACCAAAGCCTTTGGCTAACGAGGCAAAGCTTATGTCTATTAAGGCAAGGCTTTTGCCTCGTTTGCGTTGTGAGGGTAAGCTGGTTTGCGTTGTGAGTGTTGACATGTTTGCATTGTGAGCGTTGACATGTTTGCATTGTGAGTGTTGACATGTTGACGTTGTGAGCGTTGGGATATTGACTTGTTTGAAGAGCGATTAACGATATACAAATGAGAAGTCATTACAATACTAACTATCAATAACATACGCACTTCAATCCTTTATACGCGCATATACTATAAAATATGTTGCTTTGTCATTTACGCATTAATCGCTATCTTTGCAAAAAAAATAACGCAACATGAAGAAATGCTTATTGTTCATCATCATTGCCTTGCTTGTCGGATGCACCAAGACAAATGTTGCTCCAATAGCAGAAGAGGACTCTGAATTAGTCACTCTGCTGAACGAACTGGACGAATGTGTCGGTTCTGCCGACAGAGAGAACTGTTTCCGCTTATATGCCCAGATTGCCGCTGAATACGAGAAGAAGAACATGACCGAACTGCAGAAACTCTATCAGCAGAAGATGCTGGAAGAGGCGAAGGCTATAGGAGAAGACGACAGCGCGCGCGGATGCAGATATGCGGCAGAAGCATTACAGCAACTTGCCACGTCCTACATGGTCGAAGGACAGCTGGACAGTGCTTCCGTCTGTGCCAACCAAGCCTATCATATTGCTCCAAAAGACACTCTTGATTTTCGTGCGCAGACATTGCTCCTTTTGGCGCAGATACACCTGATGGCAGGGAATGGAGATAGCGTCGGATATTTCGTCAAGAAGGCGGAAAGCATCTATCCTGATGTGGCAGAAACTGAGCTTTACCGCATTACGCATGCCTACGGACTTGACTTGCAAGGAGACAATGATGCCTTGATGGCCCTGCTTCCTTCTTATATATTTAAATGCAGTATTCATGGAAAGGCTGAACTGACTCGCCTCTTGATGTTCCATCATGAAGGCGCTCGGCAATGGCGTGAGGCATACGAAGATGCAAAGAGCCTTATGGACATCACCGACAGCATAGCTACAGCAGAGAGTTCAGAGAACATGGCTCGCATCCACGCCCTGCAACACGAACGGCAGATGGAGCACCAACGTGCCGAGCGTGAGGCGGAACGAGCAAGGCTTTATATCGTCATCATAGTGGCATTGCTACTATTGCTTGCGGCATCAGTGGTAGGACTCTTCTATCGACGCAAAGCAAGAATTGCTCATGCTCATGAACTTGAAGCTATGCGGCTGTCGGAGATTGCCCAAGCCAACGAGAGTGAGGTTCGCGAGGAGAACATCAAGCTGCAGAAACTCTACTACGAGCACCTGTATGCCATCATCCTGCCCATCCTCAACGCCCATCGTGGCAAGAGCGGACACATCAATCTGGAGGAATCGTCGTGGGAGCTAATAGAGAAGAACACCGACATGGTGCTGCCAGGCTTCACCTCCCGACTGCGCAAACAGCACTCAGCACTCACGGCAGAGGACATTCGTTTCTGTTGTCTGCTGATGATGCAAGTGCCTAATGCCGTGCTTGCTGACATCTATGGCATAGCACCATCGTCGATAGCGGTCAGGAAACAGCGCATGAAGAAGAAGCTGGACAGCGATGTGCAGAACCAAACAATAGAGAATTACTTAAATCAATATATAATATGAGAAGATTACTGTTAGCTTTTTGCTGCCTTGTGTCGATTGTTGCACAGGCACAATTAAAGGCCATGCTGAAGCCTGGGCGAGCATGGCAAATGTCACACCACACGTTGAACCTCTTTCATGAAGATGAAGGCACAGAGTATCACACCATCAAGTCGTATTTGCTATTCGTGGGAGACACATTTGTGGACGACGAAGGACACACATGCTATGAAATCATTTATGGTGATGAGCGCTCGGACGTAAAGCCTTATACTAAAGCGTGTGTTTATGAGGAGAACGGCAAACTGTATGAATCGTCTGATGACTGTGCTTTGCCACCATCACCACGCCTTGTGCTGGACTTTACCCCGAACACAGGGGGCAAATATCCATATTACAATGGCTGCGAGTCACCAAATGAGTACATGTTGTATCGCGATGTAAACAAGGTGGATAGCATCATGGTGAACGGCGAGCTGTGCAAGAGGATTCATCTTGGTGGAACTGGATATGAGAATGAGGACACTTACTTGGTGGAAGGCATAGGCATAAGCAATGACAATTTGCTATGGTACAATACATATTACCTGGCTGCACCTAACGGCATTATAGAATGGAACACCCTTGATGCTGTCTATGATGAAGGCACTTGCGTCTTCCGTGCCAGCGATTTCAGCAAACCTGCCTACAATGAGCAGGCAGACAGCGTTCCTAAGGCTGAAGTTGCAAGCGTCTGGACTGTGGGATCAGAGTGGCAAGTGTTCTGCGAAGAGGAAGCTGGTACAGAGGGTCCTACGTCAGAGATTATTGTAAGATACAGACTCGGACTTGCAGAAAATGGCTACATGGCTCTCGAAAAGACCGAAAGCATAAACGGGGTGAAAGGCACGCCCGAAGTGATAGGCTATGTGCGCAACGAAGATGATGCGGTGATCTATGTACGACCTGTGCTTGACGATGGAAGCATTGGAGCTGAGTGCGTGCTCTATGATTTCAGCACACCGTTCGAGTATGGCAACACCATTCGCTATGGGGTTGAAGGAGGCGAAATGAAGGAAGAGTACATCGACTGGCAGAAAGATTCACTCGACTACTATATGCTCAGTGGCGACTCGCATGTGCTGCCAGCGTGGGGGGGCATCATCTATGGCTATGGCTATATTGGTGGTCCTATGGAACTCTTCCAACGCAGGTGTGTTCCAGGCAAAACAACGAAACCTAAGGCTACAAATATCAGCCATGTCATCTTCTCCACCAAGAGTGGGCAGAAAGCGGTAAGAAGAGCTTCTCCAGAATCACAAGACGAGATTATTATCCCTTACAAAGACATGCTGAGAGATGGTACAAAATGGGAATGCATGGCTGTGTCAAAAGAACCCTCCGAAGCGGCACGCACCTATACCATTGAGCTGAGGGGAGACACATTGATAGGAAATCGTAAGTGCAAACAAGTTTATTCCCCAGATGGCAATGTTCATAAGACCGTTTTCGAGGAAGGACGCAAGCTCTACATGGTCAATGCCGACAATGTGCCAGAGGTTGTGCTTGACTTCGGCTTGAAGAAGGGCGACGCACTTGATGAAGTAGCTTATGTCCTGGATGTCAGCACTATGCAAAACCAAGGCTACAGCTACCGCACCAGCGTCATAGACACAGGCTTGGAATGTAATTCGTACTTTTCAGGCGATACCGAGCCATGGGAATACACGCTCATTGAGGGAATTGGTGTGAGCAAGGACGAGCATCTCAGAACGCATCGAATTCTTGGAGACGACTCCATTTCCTATTTGCTGCGATGCTGGAAAGATGGAGCCCTTGTGTATCAATCACCGTTATATGACACAGTGGTGAGCATCGCAGAAACTCGTCGCTGCGATGAAGACACGATTACCTATGACCTTCAAGGGCGTCGCCTAAGAAACATCACAAGCAAAGGTCTCTACATTCGAGGGAACAAGAAGATTTTCTGCAAGTAGTTAAGGTGCGTTTCCTTTCATGAAAAATCCCATGCAACGATAAAAAGTTGCATGGGATTTTTGTTTCCTGTCAAATGTATATCATTGGCATATACACATTGTGCTTCATATTTGCTAAGTGTTTGATTTGTTTTGATTTTTTCTACGACAAAAGTAGTACATGCCGTAATTCCATGCAAATCATTTAATAGTAGTTGACATTATTTTCTCGACATTTAACAACCTTTAGCATATCTACTATATTTATCGTACGAAATATCTATTCTCAAAAGTTGACTTACTCAATACTTTTTATTACTTTTGCATCAGGAAAAAACACAAAGAATGTTTAAGGACTCATTATTGCACCCTCTTCCTGCCGAAGCACAAAACATGCCTGTGCCTCAGCAATTCACTTTTCCTTTCTGCTACGAGCCTCACCCTCTGTGCCGACTCGCTGCAAAGGAAGTGATGGAGCATTGCTATGCTACGGAGGAAATGCGTCCGAGCGAGGGAAAGATGTTTGGTGTGTTAGTGGTGGAAGACCCAACTCAGCCTTACCGAAGTGAGAGGGAGTGCCATGCGGACCAGTTATTCTATTTGGCAGCATTCTCAGGGATTTATAATGGTTCGTATCATCACGATGGATTTGTGCCTACTATCTACGACTTGCAAAATCCTGATGGATATTTTCATGAGGAGGAAAAGAGAATTGATGCTATCACTCAGCAAATCAATGCTTTGGATAATGAGGAGTCAAACACTTCGAATAGCATTGCTCCCCACGATGGTGAGGCGAGGAGGGAGCTTATTGCTCTACGCAAAAGTAAGTCCCATGATTTGCAGATGTGGACATTTCGCCAATTCAAGATGCTAAATGCTAAAGGCGAATGCAGGGATCTGACAGAGATATTCAAGGACTTCAAATCACCTTTCTCTGCCGAGGAATACAACGACTACAAATCTGGGAGGACTTCTCAGAAGCCTAAGCCAAAGATTGGCATTCCTCCTGGCGGCGCTGGCGAATGCTGCGCTCCAAAGCTTCTTCAATATGCTTATTCTCACAACCTTAAGCCTATCTGCATGGCTGAATTCTGGGTTGGTCCACCACCCAAGGATGAGATGCGCACGGAGGGTAACTACTACCCTGCTTGCCAGCACAAGTGCAAGCCTATACTCACCCATATGCTGCAGGGGCTTGATGTGGAAGAGAATCCGATGCTTCGTCGCAACAGAGAGATGCTGGCACAGGTTCGCACTCTCTATGAAGACGATTCCTTGATGGTTGTTTATAAGCCCTCAGGTCTTCTCAGTGCTCCTGGCAAAGACGAGGCTAAAACGCTGCTCGATCTCATACGCGACACTCATCCGGAGGCAATGCTCCCGCATCGTCTCGACATGGACACCTCAGGCATCATGCTCGTTGCCATGAATGAGCAGATATACAAAGACTTGCAAGCTCAGTTCTACCGTCACAAAATAAAGAAAAAATATATCGCCTTATTAAGTTCACCATCTCAAAAAGCGGAAGCTTATTCGGGTGGTGAGACAGGACAAAATAGTGTTTTTCCGGATGGCAGCCCCCTTCAGGGGACGGTGGGCTTGGTCTCCCTCCCACTTATGGCAAATCCTTTCGATCGCCCTCGTCAGATGGTCAATCATGAGCATGGAAAAGCTGCAACTACCCGGTATGAGTTTCTGTCAGCCGATCGTGTTGCTCTCTATCCCGAGACAGGTCGCACTCACCAGCTGCGAGTGCATTGTGCACATCCTGAAGGACTTGGGCGCCCGATTAAAGGTGACAATCTCTATGGCACCCCTTCCGACCGCCTCTATCTCCATGCCGAAAGTATAGAGTTTATTCACCCTGTAACAAAGGAGGTTATGTCCTTTACAATCCCAGCAGAATTTTAGACCCTCCCCCCTTGTCCCCTCCCGTTAAGTAGGGAGGGGGAGTAGTTACAATCGACACCGTAAGAGGTTGTAATATGGTCGATATTCTGCAACAATGATAAAATAGGTTCTACAGGACTCCTCTTCGAAGTTCTCGTTATACCATAAAATTAATATGGAACATCATACACATCCCATTGACCAACCCAACATCGGAGTAACCACTCCCCCTCCCTATTTAACGGGAGGGGGCAAGGGGGGTGGGTCTTCTTTTCTTCCCCCCATCTTCAATTGCTCTAACGACATGGCACTTGCAGCAAATGTTCGCCAATACTTCCCTCCCAAACGCATCATGCAGATGGAGGAAGACCTTGCCGACCTTGCCAACTACTGGCCAGAAGGTCCTTGGGGGTGGAGTCTTGCTACTAAGCAGAAATACAAGCAGATGGGCATACCTGCAGATGAACTTCCTTCCGACGAACATCTCAATCTTCTCCGTCAACTCTCCAGCCGCGAATTTGCCTGCACCTACATAAAAGATATGCTCGCCGAACTCCAAGACTCCCGTCTCCTCGGCCACCAAATGCACTTCTGCAAACAACTACCCCAACCATCCTCCATCCCACCAGTCACCCCTCGCGCCATAGAGGGAGAGAGAGGCAAGGGGGAGAGAGGGGCTTTCACCCTCCCTCACAGGGAGGGCTGGGATGGGTCTCCCTACATCTTCAAATCCCCCTGGTCATCCTCCGGTCGTGGCGTATTCGTTTCCGACACCCTCGACGATAAGACCACCACTCGCTTGCAAGGCTACATAAAGACTCAAGGTGGTTATGCTATGGATAAATTCTACAGCAATAAAGTTCTCGATTTCGCAATGGAATTCTTAGTTCACCCACAGACACAAGAGGCGGAATTCTTAGGCTACTCCGTTTTCCATGCCGCCGAAAACGGAGCTTACGGCTACAACTATGTTGAAAGCCAAGAAAAGCTAAAGTCTCGCATAGATATAGACGACTCCCTACTCCAAACCCTCATCCAATACCACAAAAAACATCTTACGGAACATCTTACACATCCCATTATCCAACATAACAGCGGAATAACCACTCCCCCTTCCTACTTAACGGAAGGGGGCAAGGGGAGTGGGTCTTTCCCCCTATTTGTCGGCATCGACATGCTCAAATGCTCCGACGGCACCATTCATCCATGCATAGAAATAAACCTACGCATGAACATGGGCATTCTCGCAATTCTTCTCCACAAGCAATTCGGCGACAACGCCACAGTTGCCCTCACTCCTCAGCGTGAACATGGCTTTCAGGCTGTTATCGACGCAGGAAAACTCATGATTACTTTTAGGAAGTAGATTCGTAGGAAGTGACGAAAATTACAGATAATTATAAATAATTGAAACAATAATTGTATTTGGGGGGAGGACGGAAGCTTGGTGCTTCCTGACTGAAAAAAATTACATTAATTAAAAGAAATTAGTTTCAGAAATTATTTCGAGCTATACTTCAAAAACAAGTTAAAAAACAATCTTTATAAAAACAGTTTTTATCGAACACGGAACACACGAAATGCACGGAACTCATTGTCCTCCACTTTCCGTTTGTTTCGTGTGTTCTGTGTTCGAATAAAAAAGTGCAGAAGGCACAAAGCTATATTATTCTTTAGCATGCAAAGTGGACTTTATCTCCTTCCCCAGCGACTTATCCCTAAAGAACAACACAGTCTGCACCGCTCCTCTCATCAGAATATAAGCATTGAAAGCAATCCATAATCCGTGGTTGGCAAGCGGAGCTTCCAAAAGATAAAATACCGAAAAGAAAACAATCATTCCACCTGCCATCGACATCAGCATGCCTTTTGTTGCTGTTGCCCCAATATACACACCATCCCAGATGAAAGCAGCCATACCGCACACAGGGAACAGCAGAGTCCACACATGATACTCGTCGGATGCCATCAGCACTGCCGCATCGTCGGTCAGCAAGCCCATGAAAGGCTTTCCAGCCACGGCATACGCCAAGGTGAAAACCACCACCATAGCCGTTCCCCACAAGAACAAGCGCTTAATCGTGTCAATGTAAATGCCATACGACTTAGCCCCAATAGCTTTGCCCACCATCGCTTCACCAGCAAAGGCAAAACCATCCATGATGTAGCTGTAGAGCAAAAACATCTGCATCAGCAGAGTATTCACCGCAAGCTCTGTATCGCCTTGCTTGGCTCCAGCAGCAATGAAGTAGAAGTGAACGAAAATCAAGCAGATAGTACGAAAAAAGATATCCTTATTAAGCATGAAAAATCTTTTCAGCGCATCTGTGCTGAACACCTTCTCTCTCGGCTTATACTTCTTCAATCTCGCATACCCTTTCAGCAACAGCATCACCGCCACGCCAAGGCCGATGTACTGAGCAATTACGGTGCCAAGAGCCACACCCTCAATCTTCATCTCCAGCACATACACTAGCACAAGGCTTGCCAGTATGTTAGACACATTCTGGGTGATAGCCACAACCATTGGCATGCGAGAGTTCTGCATGCCCACAAACCACCCCGTCAGCACAAACAGCGACAATGCCGCAGGTGCACCCCACACACAAATGTTGAAATAGGTGCGAGCTAGTTCACCCACTTCCTCCGACGGTTCAATGATCTGTAACGACAGTTCCCTCACAGGCACTTGCAGGCACAGGAGCACAGCCGACATGCACACAGCCACTGCCACTGCCCTCATCAGCACGCTCACCACCTCCGTCATGTTCCTCGCCCCAAAAGCTTGCGCCGTCATGCCACTCGTTCCCATTCTCAGGAAAGCAAACATCCAGTAGATAATATTGAATAGCATGCCGCCCACAGCAATCGCACCCACATACGCCGCACCGCCCAGATGTCCCGTAATGGCAACATCTATCAGTCCCAGCAACGGCACCGTTATGTTCGACACTATGCTGGGCAGCGCAATCTGCAATATTTGCCTATCTCTTAGAATCATATCTTCTTTTTCTCAGGAACTATACTCGTTCAGTAGGTTGCAAAAGAATAACTTCTTATTTGCTGTTTTCAAAGCACAAAATTACAATAAAAAGCTGACACGAACAAGAAATAGTCTTCATTCTTCACAAAGAATGCTCACCACTCCTATCTATTTCCCTTTCAAAGTGCCTCTTCGTGATGTCTATCTATATGCTTATAATACAAAACAGTCGCTATACTCAGCGGAAAAGGCACTTTTTTATATAGTTTCCGCTGGCTATAGCGACATTTTTGTTATATTTGCAGCGGTTTTCTTAAAAACAGGTATTTATATAGGACTTGACCTTCTCTTCTTTTATCTACCACAGAGACACAGAGATAACAGAGAGGGAACTATCATTCTGTGACCTCCCGTCATTGGCAAAAATCACATCAGCATTTCTCTGTTTTTCTGTGGGAGAAAAGATGTGAAGGTCAAATCATAAATAATTACTAAATAAAATGTAGAAATATGGTCAAATACAATATTCTAACAAAAATACTCTACTATCTAAAGAAACAAAACTTTTGGACAATATTCTTCGGCATTGCATCAGTTATAGCAACTGTATTTGCAATACTTTCGTATTTTCAAAATAAGCAAGAGTATCCCAAAATTGTCGAGAAGGTAAACTATCAAGAGAATGACAGCTGTGCTTATCCAGAAAGCAAAAAGCTGAACTTTGTGTATTTCGTTGAATGCAACCCAGAGTTCGTCATTAAAACAACCTTCCTGCCAATAAGTTTCGTATCAAAAGAAGCAACAAATGTTGATGTTTCTTTCGAGTACGAAATAGTAACTACAAGCATTCCTATGCTGAATACGAAGAATAGCGAGCAACAGCGATACGGAAACAAAAGTCACTTGGTACATGATTTTGGCAATCTGAAACCTGGCAAAGAATACCCAGTGCTTGACACTTTGTGGCTCGCGCCATCAGACCGAATAGCAGACCCATTCAGTTATGCATTAATCAAGAGGACATCAAAAGAATGCGACACATTATCTATTAATGTATTCTGCGTTCACAAATATACCGACTATAGCAAAGATCTCATACTTTCTGTAACCAAGGATTCGCATCCAATAATCAAGAAGATACTCGACAACAACCCAACCTACCTCATAGACACCCAAACCTACGGCGGATCCATATTTGCAAACATCGTCAAGGTTGAGCTCCTCCCTGCCAATTATCTCTGGCATAATGACTTCATAATGAACCGCACTCCTCTTGACAAGAAGAGTGCCATGGAAACTTTTAAAAAACGCTCTAACCACAAATTTAGTCCTCTCCCCCAGAAAGAAGCATGGTACACCCAATTGTGGAACTTACTGATTAGGCATCACTTGTTAGCTCCAATATTATTGACAATCGGCACTGCTATATCAAAGGCATTCAAGAAGAAAGAGTAAGATAATACAACTCTTTATCGCAAAACAAAATATATTTGCCATTAGGCAGAAAAAGAGGTCGTGTCAAAAGTAACTGTCACGACCTCTTTTCGGCTATATACGAAACAAAGCCCCGACTTTCCCAAGCCAGAGACGCACCATGTCCGCCTCCTGAGTGGCATAGTTTATGCCCTTGACATCACAGATTTATTATAGAAACATACAAGTCCTTCGGCTGTCCAACTTATCATCCCCGCATGTTGCTGAAGGTGGTCTTCAATGCCTACATGAACAATATCTATTCGTGCCGTAAGATAGAGGATGCCCTTAAGTACCATATCCACTACATGTGGCTCAGCGGCAGCCAGACTCCTTTGTTCAGTACCATCAATCGCTTCCGCAGCGAACACATGAAGGATGCCGTCAAAAGCTCTTCTCCCAGGTGGCTGACACGAACAAGAAAACAGCTTTATTCTTCACAACAAAAGCACTCAGCAGCACTCAGCGTTCCCACTCCACACAAGCTTACAGCATATCCCTCAACGCTGTCATTCCCCACGCTTCATCACTGTCGCCTTATACGCTAAAAGTGGTGTGAGTCACATCGGTATAGGCGGTGTGACTCACAACGGTATAGGTGGTGTGACTCACACCACTTCAATCGACATTAGGTACAGTTCAAACACTCATGCTCTTCCTGCGTTCAGTCTTCATTCGGGCAAGCTAAATGAACTGACTATACTTGGCTATGCCGTGCTAAGTGTTACAAATTATTGATCCGATAATTGGTTTGGGGAGAACTGAAGCTTGGCGCTTTCTGACTCAAAAAAATTACATTAATTGGAAGAAATTAGATTCAGAAATTATCTTTGATAAAATTATGGCTGTTTCTCTGCATTTCCTTCATCGCCATAAGCAATGGGCCAATTCCTTTGGGATCATTGTCTATGACTGGTTCGCTGAGATAATATTCGTATGAGCCATTGCGAGTGTCGCTGAGGCCTGCCACTGCACAGCAGTTGGTGAGGGAAACAAGTCCTTCTGCATCCTCCTTAAGATAGTGGGTACAAATGCCATCAAGAGCTTTTCTTCCTGCTTTGGCATATCTCTTGCTAAGAAGTCCGAGGCGGTGTGCTTTCATAAATGAATAGGCAAACATGGCGGAGCATGTCATCTCTTGATAGTTGCCCTCTGCTCCCGTCTTGTCGAGCACTTGTTGCCATGTGCCGTCGGTTGGATTTTGAAGCTTAAGCAACTGACTGCCAAGCGTCTGAAGCATTGCAGCTACCATCTGCACTCCTTCATGCTCTGTGCTGCGCATGCCTCTCTGGTCAATTATCTCTACTATGTCAACTAATGCCATCATGAACCAGCCTTCTGCCCTGCCCCAAGCGTGTGCTGAGCGACCTGTCTGGCTGTCAGCCCAGGGTTGTTTGCGTGCCGAATCCCACGCATGATGGCACAGGTGGCATTCGTCGCAATAGGTATGCTCGTACACGAGCTTGAGCTGTCGCCACACCTCCGTCAAGTCTTTGTCATCTTCATAGTCGAGCGTGTATTGAGCAAGGAATGGCAGTGCCATGTATTGACCGTCGAGCCACATCTGCTCGGGATAAATGGTTTTATGCCAGAAGCCACCCTCAGGTGTGCGAGGTTGAGAATTGAGCTGCTGTCGGAGAGTGTGGATTGCAGTCATATATCGTTCTTCACCAGTGAGTTGATATAATTCTATTAGAGCTCTTGACGAATTTATAGCGTCGAGCTTATAGTCGCTCATTTTGTAGCCTTTTATCACACCATTCTCATTGATGAGCTCATCAACATAAGTCTTTGCATATTGCACCCATTCCTCGTCAGTGATGCATCCACGCATTGCATACAGCTCCAGCCCTTGGGTGTAGTTCCACTTTGGCACTTTCTGGCCATCGAGAGTCCATGCTTGTGGATGACGAGTCATTTCGCTTTGTGCCACTCGCTCGGCAAGCCGCTTCACGCTCTGCTGTTTCTGAGCGCTAACACCTACGCAAAGAATAAATGCCACCACCAGCATCATTCCTTTCAATGCATGCCACATGCTGTAGCGAGCTTCAGGATTCAACTGCTCTAAAGTGTTGAACACTTGCTGCATGGATTTGCGGCGAGTGGTGTCTTCGTAAGGCCAATTCTTTTTCTGTTTCTTAAACTCCAGCAGTTCGGCAAGTTCTGCTATTATGCTTTCTCTCACGAGACAGAGAGGACGGATGAGGGTGACAGGATAGTGCTCAAGCTGCATCTTGGGTGTCATTGTGGAGAATGCCCCCTCGTATGTCAGGTTCATCAGCATTGTTGTGAGGATATCGTCGTTGTGATGTCCAAGAGCTATCTTGTTGAAACCGTTGTTCTTGGCATATTCAAAAAGAGCTTTTCTTCTATTCCACGAACAGAGGAAACAGGGTGTCTTACGCTTGTCGGTACTTTCATCGAAACTGGCATGAATCACTGAGAACTTCACCCCTTGCTGTTGGCAAAACTCTGCCAAATACTGGCAATCGCTCTCATAATGAATGTTGTCCATCACCACATGTGCTGCCTCTACACGGATGCTTGGCTTGAAAATCTTGGCTCTTTGTCCTAACAGGCGCACAAGCTCGAGCGAATCCTTGCCTCCAGAAAGCGCAATAAGAATCTTGTCGCCATCCTCCAACAGGTTGTATTCCACACAACCTTTGTTGAATAGCTTACGCACATCTGCTTCCTTGCGCTTAATCTCTTTCTCTATGTCTTGTGTATTTGTATTCAAAGCATTGAAATCCCGAAAGCAGCTTCCGGGATTTATATTTAATTATTTGAAAATCAACTGAGCAAACTCAAACAAGCTGCGACGCCATGTCTGCCACTCGTGAGCTGTCTCTGGAGAAATGTAAGAGTAAGCATTAATGCCAATGCTCTTAAGGTCGTTTGCAGCATCAACAACTGGCATTCTCTCCTTGCCACCGCAACTCATGAAGAGCACTTTGTTTGTCTTCTTAAAGTCGGCTGCATTTTCAAGCTCTTGCTTGTTGAATGTGCCTCCGCTGAACATGCCGATGTATGCAAATGTGGTTGGATTGGCAAGAGTGATGGAATGTGTCTGCATACCTCCCATTGAGAGACCTGCCATAGCACGGTGCTGAGTGTCTGCTATTACACGATAGTTCTTTTCTGTCATTGGAATGATGTCCTTGAGAAGCACTTCCTGGAAAGCTCCTGCGAAGTTGCCACGGCGACGACCGCCAGGACCAGCTTGTCCTTGCTGTGGCTGCTGCGCCTCAGGTGCTGGGTGAGCAGGACGAGCATTGAGGCCATTGTCCATCACGATGATGAACGGAACTGCCTTCTTTGCAGCAATGAGGTTATCCATGATGATGCCTGTCTTGCCCTGTGCCGACCAACCTGTCTCATTCTCACCCATGCCATGCTGGAGATAAAGAACAGGGAACTTCTTAGACGGATTGCTGTAATACTCAGCAGGAAGATAAACATAAGCGTGACGCATTTGCTCAGTCACCGTTGAGTAATAGTAAACCTCATTTATAGAGCCTTGAGGCACATTCTTCACCGTGTAGAAATCTTCGTCAGCAGCAGGAACATCAATGCCACTGCCCCAACGGCTTGCGCCATAGTAGTATTTGCTTCCCGGATCTGGCACAGAAGCTCCATCGATATTAAGCTGATAGTAGTGGAAGCCTTCGTCCTGAGGAGCGGATTCGCCTGTCCAAACGCCTTTCTCGTCCTTAACCATGTCGTACTTTACACCACCGATGTCGAGCTTCACGCTATTAGCTTCGGGAGCAAGAATCTGAGCACGAACCATTCGTTGTGAGTTTACCATTGGGTATTGCCTACCCTCTTGATTTGTGCTAGCAGGCTTGAAATCTTCCACAACCTGAGCACTTGCCGATGCTGCAACTATGAGCGCAGCAGCAATAAGTCCCTTTTTCATGATTGGAGTCAGTATTAATTATTATAAAAAGGTATTAGTTTAGCAAAATTATGAAAAACATTTAAAAATAAGAACCTTAATTCTATTTCAATTGGATTTTGATGATGTTGACAGAGAAAGGAGCAACAGCAAACTGCACTTTGTCGCTTGCAACAGATGATGTGATGTCCGTTGTCTTTGGATAGATTGCCTTTGGATTGTCGAGAGTGTTCTCGTCAGTACCCTTTGCAGAAGCGAGCTGAGTGAGGGTCACTGCCGAAGAAGAAGCTGTGTTGATGCTGCAGTTCTTGAGATTGATAGTGCCAGGAGCACTGCCCTCACCCACATTTACGACCTTCACATACATTGTCTTCTCTGCCTCGTCAATGGTTGTGGTAGCATACACACCTTCCATCATGCCATCTTTCTGACGCTTGCAGGCAAAGTCAAGTTTTCCGTCGATATAGCAATGGATGCTGTCGCCAGCCACATCAACCTGCAGGTCGTACCAGCGATTGTTCTCAACATGGAATCTCTTGTCGCGGGCAATCTGATTCTTGCCTCCTGCAGTCGTCTGCTCCACGCTGTTGAGAGTGTTGTTCCAACCAGCAACATTGTACCAGTCGTAGTTCTCTTTGTCTTTATAACCAACCACGGCGAGGAAGCCTTCATTGCCCGACTCCTTCATGGCTTGCACCTTATACGAGTACTTCTTTGCGCTGATCAGCTGCGGAGCTATGCAGATAGCTGGCTGACGATCAGAACGCTGCACATATTGCCCGTCTTCAACATTCCAGTTGCCGTTTACAGATGTCCACTTGCTGAAATCGCTGATTGACACTTCTTTGCCGTCGATGATGAGCTGTGGGTTGCGATAGTGAGCCACCGTGTTCCATGTTGCCAAACCAACCTGAACAGGCTTTGGCTCCTCTGTCTTTGGCTGAGGTTTTGTCAAGTTCCAAGTGCATTCTGTCTTCAACACTTTTGTGCCAATATTATTAGGGAAGAGCTGCTGCACATAGTATGATGGCGTACCCATGCTCTGATGCGAGTTAAAGCGAATCATATCAGGGCGCCAGCGAGCATCATTTTCGTTCACGAAGATAGGAGCATAAGAGTTCATCACCACTACATCGGAGTTGTTCTCCATGCCCATCATGTAAACGGCTTCGCCCAATGCGGCATTGAGGTTGCCAATCTCGCCAAACTGACTTGTCACGGCATACTCGCCTACATACACCTTGTGTTGATTGCGAGGATAGCTGTCGTACTTGTTGAATCGGTCGGCAAACCAGCGTGGATTGCGGTAGTAGTGCTCATCCACCATGTCAACAGGATAGTTGTTGCGCCAGCTTGGATTGTCTGTGCTCCACGACTCTACATTGCCAATGCACTTAACATTAGGGTATTTTGCCTTAATGGCATTATAGAATTGTATATAGCGTTCTGGATAATGATCTGATTGGTCGGAATTATTCTCCATATTAAAGTTGTAATTCTCGTTTCCTATCTCAATATATTCAAGACCAAATGGTTGTGGATGTCCATTTTGAGCGCGCAGCTTACCGTAAGGAGTACTTACATCACCATTAGCATACTCCAACGCATCGAGGCATTCCTGAATCCAGCTGTCAATCTTGTCGTATGGGTCGCAGCCACCGTGCCAGATGCCAACATTCACCACAAACAGAGGCTTTGCGCCTAAATCCTCGCTCAGCTGAAGATACTCATGAAATCCAATGCCGTCAGTAGTGCGATAGCCCCAATTGACATTGGCATGTCCTTCACGCTCCTCAATAGGGCCAATGGTGCGTTTCCAGCGGAAAGCATTGTCAGGACTGTTTTGTCCTTCAACGAAGCAGCCACCAGGGAAGCGCATGAAACGAGGATGCATGTCGGCAAGCATCTGAGCCAAGTCGGGACGCATACCGTTAGGACGATTCTTGAAAGTTGGCGGGAAGAGGCTCACCACATCAAGCTGCAGTTGTCCTGCCTTATCGGAAATGAGCGCAAATTGTGCTTTAGGATCATCGTCTGTCGCAATGATAGTAGCTGTGTATTTTGTCCATTTGCCTGATGCTTTCACCTTTATCGATGCGCTGCCAAGCTCCTTGCCTTGCTTTGAAATTAATTGTGCCTTGAGAGTTCCTTTGAATCCATGTTCGCTTTTTGCAAAAAATGAAAGATTGTACTTCTGTCCTTTCACCACATTCATGCCCCAGAATCCCTCGTTCAGCACACCATCGCCTGGTGCTGACAACTGAAGGTCGAGAGCATTGTGCTGCACGCTGTTGAGAAGATTCTGCTGAGTGAGGGCGAGCGTCGCATTGCCAACAGAAGACCAGTTGCTGATGCGTGAAGCATTGTTCTCTTGAGTATTTCCTCTGTTGCCTCGACGACCGCGTTGTGGCATGGTGTCGTCCTCAAACGAGCGGTTGCGGATAAGTTCTGCGTAAAGACCTCCATCAGCAGCGTGATTGATGTCCTCGTAGAATATGCCATAATGTGTGGAACTGATTTCAGGTCCTTGTTGCAAGGCATCAATATTAATAACCACTTGCGCATTTGCAGCCGCTGCAACCAAGAGTGCAGCAGCAATAAGTCCTTTTTTCATGTTTAGAGTCAGTATTATTTAGTGTAAAAGATATTAGTTTCGTTTCGCAAAAATACAAAAACTTAATAAGGTAACCACAAAAACAACGAGTTTTATTTCCTTAGAGCGTGTAAATCGCGAAAATAGTAGTGAAAATTAACATGTAGAACGAAGTTTGATGAAAAAGCGAGCCTATTATTTGGTAGAATCTAATAATGCCTCTATCTTTGTAGCACCAAAAGTGTGCACTTTTTGTGCTACGATTGTAAGGTAAAGAATATGAATAAAATAGTGAACCCTTTCATAGTGTACGGTTATGTATCACCAGAGTATTTCTGCGACCGTAAAGAGGAAACGAGCAAACTTATTTCTGCTTTGCGAAATGGCAGGAATGTAACGCTTATGAGCCCAAGGCGTATGGGTAAAACGGGATTGATACACAATGCGTTTCAGCAGATTGACAGAAATATGAGAACAACAATAACAACGCTATTATTAGCATTTGCGCTGACGGTTTCAGCACAGACAGCAAAGATTTATGACGAGACAATCAACCCTTTGGAGCAGATTGACTCCGCTGTAGCAAAGGCAAAGGAAGAAGGGAAATTTGTTGTAGCACAAGTGGGGGGCAATTGGTGCAAATGGTGCTTGATGTTTGCCAAGTTCATCACCGAGGACGCTGAAATTAAGAAGGTTGTGGATGACAATTTCGTCTATATCCATGTGAATTACCCTCGCAAAGATGCCGCCACAGAGCTGATGAAACGCCTTGACAATGCAGGACGCTTTGGCTACCCTGCCATCGTGGTGTTGCGTCAGGACGGAAGCGTAATGCACATCCAAGACAGCAGTTTCCTTGAGGAAGGCAATGGCTACAACAA
>JAGHVC010000169.1 GCA_018064505.1 Candidatus Minthosoma caballi
TAGTCATTATAATAGATGTACTCATTGATAATGTACTCACGGAAGTCAAGATAGTCTTCGGGACGGATGGTTTCACAATAGAGGGTAAAACCTTCCTTCCCTTCTATGTCTCGCTTGAACGCTTCGTAGCGTTGCAGTTTCTTGATGGTTGGCTTATAGGCAAGCACAGATCCCTTGCTCATAGGATGCTCAGCAAGGTATTGTTCCATTCGAGAGATCACTGTAGTCAGCCCTGTGTTATCATTGGCTACAGGATTAACACAATTGTCAATGACGGACTTTGCCCATGATACATCAGAGGTTTCTGCGTTGAACGACTCGCTCAAAGCTTCAATAATGGACTTGACCAAATATTTGATTCTCTTCTGTTCCTCTGAAGAGATGACTTTTGTTCTGCGATAAGCCAGGATGTCATTATCCCAATACTCTGCCATAACCTCAATATCTGAGCGCACTTTTATATCAACGCCCTTGTCTCGAAGTCGGAAGCAGAGATAAGCCTTAAGGCTGCTCGGGCAATCAGTATGCAGTAACTGCCGTGAAAGTCAAATCATTATGCTTGTTTTTGACAAAATCTTATACTGGATATTATTCACAGTTTAAACACGGAGTTCTCAGAGGACTCAGAGATTCCAAAGAAAAACAGATGTATTATATTAATAACTCTGAGACCTCTGTGTCCTCTGTGTTTCAAAACATTATCGAATGGTATGAACTGCGCATTATGGGCAGTCAAAATTAAGACAAGCAAAAACTCAAAATCACATGAGAAAATAAAAGGTTTGAGCAAAACCTGAGTACAAGCGAGTGCTCAAAAAATCCTGACTTTTTAGCAATAGTTAGTTCACATATCCCAGATAATAAGCAAATGACTTTGTTCCAAATAGAAGATTCTCCAAGTATAGTAACCTCAGAGGAGTTCATAAGCGAAGAATGGATAGAGCGAGGATTTTGGAAACACCATGAAGACGAAGATAAAAAGAATAAAGATGCATTTATCTGCTTTGAGTTCAAAAGATGCGTTGACAATCCAAAACTTGATGCAGAGACGAGGCTCCATGGGAGAATGGTATTACTAAGTCAGAGCTTATTGATTATCCTGAACGCACTGGCGTGCCGCAAGTAATAATCGAGAATCTGCAGGAAATTGAATGTGAAGATGAGGAATTCTATTCTATTGAGGATATTTGGGAAGATATTCCTTCTATTGATGACGAATGCGGTTGGAGAGATGATGAAAATTAATGTTTCACATTATTGGCGCAATCTGCTAATAATGAATTGATTCAACTTTCGCAACCTCCAGTTGAATGGGAGTTAATAGGAGTTAGCTGGAGTTAATGGGAGTTAACGGACAATAGTAAATGGCTACTTAAACAGCAAATCATTTGTCCGTTAACTTCTTAAGTGAAGCGATAACTCCTATTAACTCCCATTAACTCCTTGAAACTTTTCTATTGAGATTTTCTACTTGAAGATGTCGGGAAACTTCTTCTTGGCTGCTTCGAGACTGAATTCGCAACCGCAGTAGAGCTGGTTGTAGAAGCCGTTTTCTTTGAGTAGTTCGTTGCGACGCTGCTGAAGGCCGCCTTTGCGCCAGTTGCGGTCGTTGAAACTGGTGCCTGGCACTTGGGATGCTGCCCAGTGGCCTGCTTCGTTAATCTGATCGAGTGACTTCCATCGACTGGAGGCAAGGGTGGTTGTGAACGATGGGATGCCCAGTTCGGCTGCTTTGCGAGCGGTGCGGAGAAGTCGAATCTTGAAGCATTGAAGACAGCGTTTGCCTCGCTCTGGCTCGTTTTCCAATCCACCGATGGAGGTGAGCCAGGTGGTGTGGTCGTAGTCGTCGTCGATGATGTCAAGCCCGAGCTTTTGAGCGTATTTGGTGCATTCGTTCTTGCGGATTAAATATTCCTGCTCAGGATAGATGTTGGGGTTGCAGTAGTAGAGGGTGGGGCGTATGTCGTTGTTGAGCATCCACTCTATGATGGCGCTTGAGCATGGCGCACAGCAGCAATGGAGCAGTATTGGTTGCGGATTTGCCATATTGTATTGATATGATTTGTTTACATTCTTCCGCCTGGACGACCTCCACCGAAGCCACCGCCGAAACCGCCACCTGGGAAACCTCCGCCTGGGAAGCCTCCGCCCCAGCCACCGCGACCGCCGCCTTGACCTCCTCTTGCGCCTTTGCCACCGAAGATGTTGAGGCGATAGATGGCGTGAAGCATGCCGTACTGGTAAATTGCATTGTAGCGTGAGTCTGTGCGTGAGAGAGCTGTGATTGTGCGGCTGATGTTGCTCTGACGGCCAAGGATGTCGTTAACCTCGAGCGAGATTGTGAGTGCATTGCCCTTGAGGAGCGATTTTGACACTTGTGCGTTCCAGAGGAGCTCGTTGGTGTTCATTGATTCCTGAGCATATCCACGACGGCTCTGCATTGAGATGTCTGTGTGGAAGTTAAGGCCTATAGGTGTGCGAACATCAATTTCTGAGCCGTATGAGAACTGGTATGTGTCGAGATTGTTTGCCTTGTTCTGGTTGTTGCGTGAGCGGTTGTATGTGATGCCTCCGTTGAGGGAGATGTCGAACCATTCGTCGCGGTAGCCGAACTCAAGGTTCTCGCTGAGATTGAGTGCTTTTGTTGTCTGCTTTGCACCCATGTTGTCGTTGTTGCCTGATCCCAAGAAGCCTACGCTGTTGTTGTAGCTTACATTTGAGAATGAGCCTATTGTGAATTTGTTATTACGGTCGACGCCTGTGTTGCCTCCGAATCCGCCGCTGACGCTCCAGTTGCCGTTGATGTTCATAGGACGGGTGTAGCGAACACCTGTTGCCTCATCGTATGACATCTGGTTTGAGATGCTGTTCTGCATGATGTTGCCAAACACATTTGCAAAGAAGTTTGTCTGGTGCTCCATCTGGAATGTGTTGAAGAATGCATGGACAGTGTGAGTGAATGATGGCTTCAAGCCTGTGTTACCGCGAGTGACATTGAGTGGGTTTGAGTCGTCCTTGATGTCGAGCAGGTTTGTCATGCTTGGCTGTGAAGAACGGCCGTTGTAGCCAACCTGAAGGTTTGTTGTCTTGTTGAACTTGTAGCGCAGGTCGATGCGTGGAGCGAAGTTGAAGACATTGCGTGTGACTGTAGTGTCTGTCTGGAGATACTTGTAGTCGAGGTGTGATCTCTGAGGCATCAAGTCAATGCCAATGCTGAAGTTGTAGTTGTCGCGAGTGCGGCGCAGCATGATTGTGGCTGTGTGGTTGTAGTTGTTGTACTCAGAGTACTGGCTGAGGCTGTTGTCGAATGTTGACTTGTAGAGTGGGTTGTCCTCGGAGAGTGAGAGCAAGTGGTCAACGATGCCTGCAACATTGTAGCGATATCTGTGGAGGAGGTCATCCATCTCGTTGTATGCCTCGGCTTTGTATGTGAATGCCTGACGATCGTTCTTTGTGTAGCTATAGTTGTAGCGGTAAGAGAACTGAAGGTATGTGCGGTAAGCGATTGGCTCGCTGTATGTTGCCTGAATTGAGTAGCTGCTGTTGCGTCCCGGAGTGTCGTAGTAGCGGTTGTTGTTGTTTGGCATTGAGATGCCTGTGCCGTAGTACTTGATGTCTGATGCTGATAGCTGCTTGCTGCTACTGCTGCCGAGTGAGCCCGTGAGGCGGAGAGTGATGTTGCGTCCTTCGTTGTTGAGACGACGGTTGAGCTGCAATTCTCCGTTCATGCTGCTGTTGTTTGAGTATGTTTGCTGAGTTTGAATGTTGCTATTGACAAGCACATTCTTGAGAACTTCGTCGTTGAGGTTGCTGAGCGGATCCTGTGTGTATGAGTATGGATCTTCCTTGAAGGATGCTGAGATATTGTCGGAGAAGCCTCTGTTGCGAGAATATGAGCCTGCTGGTCGGAAGATGATGTTGGTCATTGAGTCAGGCTTCCATTCCAAACGGAAGTTGGCATTGACGCCAGAGTTGCTTGAGAGGCTAACGCTGTTGCGGTTTGAGAATGCGCCTGCCTTGTTGACGAAGTCTTCGGATGATGTCTCACTACGCGTGTCGCTGCCATTGTAGCGATAGCGGACAGAACCACTTGTCTCGAGTTTGTCGGCTGCTGTGCCCCAGTTGAGACCGATGTCTTCGTTGGTACGAAGACCGCCGCCGCCACCGAAGCCGCCCCAGCCACCTCGGCCGCCACCGCCACCGAAGCCACGGCTGCCAATATTGTTCATGCCGCCAACGAGCTAAATCTGAGCGTTTTCTGTCTGACGCTGAGCATAGAGACGATTGCTGTAGCGCTCTTTTGTGCCTGCGCCGAGATTGAGGTTACCCATCCATCCCTGTGCCATGCCTTTCTTGACTGTAAGGTCGATGACTGTTTCTTCTTCGCCGTCGTCGATGCCTGTCACACGAGCAAGGTCGCTCTTGCGATCGTATGTCTTGATGTTTTCAATCATGTCGGTTGGCAAGTTCTTGAGGGCTGTCTCTGTGTCGTTGAGGAAGAATTCTTTGCCGCCAACGAGAATCTTGTTGACTTCCTTGCCGTTCATCTTTATCTTGCCATCTTCGCCTACCTGTGCGCCTGGGAGCTTCTTGACGAGATCCTCGAGCACGCTTCCTTCTGCCACATGGTATGCTGCTGCGTTATAAATGATTGAGTCGCCGCTAACTTGCACTTTTGCTGCATTTGCTGTAACCTTAGCTTCTTTGAGGAGCTTTGAGTCTGGATCAATAGCGATAACGCCAAGGCTTACATTCTTGTCTTTCTTGTTTGTGAGGTCAAGGCCTATTACTTTGTCTTGGTAGCCAATGTATGTTACCTTGACTGCGTATTTTCCTTTTTTAACATCTTTAACTGTGAATGCGCCTGTTGCGTCTGTTGCTGCACCGCTCACCATTGAGCTGTCAGGCAATGAGAGAATGCGCACTGTTGCAGAGATTACTGCTTCGTTTGTCCCTTTTTCGACTACAGATCCTGATACATTGAATTTGCTTTGTGCCATAGCTGAAATGCTACCAAGCGTCAGGAGTGCAATTGTCAATAAATTCTTCATCTGTCTTTTTATTTTTTTGTCTTTATAAATTAGCAATTTGTTGTAGATTTGTTTGGAAATACGATGATTTTGACTATTTGCTGACGAAAAGGTTTAGTTGTATGTGGTTTTATTTGCAAGATTGTGTAACTTTGCATTTGTTTTCATCCTTTTCTCACCAACAATCAAAAAGATTTACACTACATGAAGAGATTATTCTTTCTGATAATGCTTGTTTCGTCAGTTGCTGCAAATGCTCAGTTTGCAAGACTTGATAAGTACCCAAATATTCCTACTCAGTATGATGCAGCCTTTGTGGATTTTGTGAAGGATTTTGCTTCTGGCGTGGCTAAATCGAGCTATGGACAGTACTTTGGCCAGATTACTAGGGAAAGAAATATTTATGGTTTTGGCGCGTATTATACTGATCAGGATGGAGTGGTGTATGGACAATACAGATTAGGTAACTTTTTGTTTGGCATAAAGATGGGAGTGCAAACTGCTAAGGTGGGTAGCAATGACCATTATATATGCTATGACCTGACAACTGGTGATCCTCTGTATATCTCGAAGAATGGTGATAAGTATTCACTTCCTGCTGATTATGGACAGAATTATCGTTTTGAGTCTCTCACTTATCAGAATGGTGATAAATATGTAGGTGAGACGGTGAACGGCAAGCGCGAAGGTGTTGGTATTTACTATTATAATAATGGTAACTATTATTATGGCAAGTATCTGAACAACGAAAGAAGAGGCTTTGGCGCTATGTTCTTTACAAACAATACTATCACTATTCAGTATTGGAAAGGAGAGGATGAGTAATGAAGATTAGGGTTGGAATGGGTTTTGATGTGCACCAGTTGGTAGAAGGGCGCGACCTTTGGCTTGGTGGTATCAAGATGGAGCATTCTAAAGGATTGCTTGGCCATAGTGATGCTGATGTTCTTATTCATGCGATTTGTGATGCAATACTTGGAGCTGCAAATATGCGTGACATTGGTTACCATTTCCCTCCAAAGAAAGGCAACGAGTTTGAGAATATTGATTCGAAGATTCTGCTGAAAAAAACAGTAGAGATAGTTGCTGAGAAGGGCTATAAGGTGGGGAATGTTGATGCAACAATTTGTGCTGAGCGTCCGAAGATGAATCCTCGCATCCCCGAGATGAAAGATGTGCTTGCTTCAGTTATGGGCGTAGATGTAGATGATGTTTCTATAAAGGCAACAACAACAGAGAAACTTGGATTCACTGGCAGAGAAGAGGGAATTAGCGCTTATGCGGTTGTCCTGCTTGAGAAGGAATAAGAGATGATAATTCGATAATTGTTGTTTGCTGAAAGAGAGATAATGATTTACAAACAACAATGTATTGATTCTTTTTTTATAAGAAACAACTTACTGCAAGGAGTAATCCAAATAAGAAAATATTGCGTGCTGTCACGCCAAGAACTTCATTAAGAGCTTTTCCATCAAGGCTCTTAATTTTTTTGAATGCCCTGAAATGAAGAATGAGGTAGATGAGCATGAGAGGGAAGCGGATGCTTGAATAAGGGAAAAGGAAGAGTGCAACGAATGCAAGAATGGTTGAGAATACTCCTATCCACATGTACAAATCAAGACAAATCTCTTCTCCTTCTTTCTTCCCTTTATTACTGATGAGTCGCACTACTATAGTTTTCTTTCCGCTAACTGCGTCTTGGTTTCGGTCGCGGTAGTTGTTCACCATCAATAAGTTGTCTGTTGCTAATCCCATTGCAATGCCTGCAATTGCGAGTGGCAATGTCCAGAAGCCATTAGTCATTACATAGAATGTGAACCCAACTGGCACAATTCCAAAGAATACAAGTACCAACAGATCGCCCCAGCCAAGATAAGAGAGCTTGGTGGTGTAGAGGAAGCTAAAGATGACGCATAGAATGCCAACTACGAAGAGCTCCCACTGATAGTTCCACATGAAGATTCCTACACCTACCAACAACGAGAGAGCTGTGGTGATGCCGATGCCTATTTTCATTGCTTTTGGCGTGATCCAGCCTTGTGCACATGCTCTCTCTGGGCCTAATCTATCTTCTCTGTCTGTTCCTTTCTTGAAGTCAAAGTAGTCATTGATGAAGTTTGCGTCTATTTGCATAAGGAATGCAAATAAAAGACAAAGAAAAAATGGAATGAGGATGTTGCAGTCACCTTCATTCCATGCAAATTTTCCTCCATGCAGGGACTGCCAAGCCATAGCGCCTCCTATAAGCACAGGAGCAGCGGCTCCGGTGAGAGTCTTAGGACGACTTGCCAATATCCATGCTTTGATCGGACTCATTTCTCAACAGCGTAATTCTGATGTGCTTATTATTATCTTCTTCTTTTCTTGCCAAGCAAATCGTTGATACCGTCCATGTCGAATGCAAGAGAGAATCGGAGAGTCTGGTCAAGTGGATTTGATTGAGCAGTAGAGATTACATAGCCTGCATCGATGCTGAATACATTCATCTTGAAACCTGCTCCTACTGTAAAATACTTTCTGTTTCCCTTGTTAGGGTGCTCGTAGTGATAGCCTGCGCGAAGGAAGAACTGGTTGTTGTAAGCATACTCAGCACCTGCGCTCCACTGAATCTCCTGCATCTCTTCCTTGAATCCATTTGGTGCATCGTGGAATGACTTGAAGATACCTGTGATAGGAGAGACATTATAATAGCCTTCACCTTCAATCCATGTTCTATAGTCAGAATAGTTGTTTTCATAGTCGGCAGGAACGCCACCTTCGGTTTCTACCATGTGCTTAACATATTGCTCCATTGTAGGGCGTGTTGGCACGAGAAGTTTGTTTGCATCAGCTGCGAATGTTATGGTGTTGTAATCATCAATAGGAACAAGCAAAGAAAGACCGAAACGCATGTTGGTTGGAATGAATTCGCTGGTGTTTCCATCGTCGTATGAAATCTTTGAACCTATGTTGCTGATGTTCAAACCCCAACCGAGTTGACTCTCATGGCCACCCATGTTAATGTAGCCATTGTGGTAGAGAGCAATGTCGGCAGCAAAAGCAGAACCAGGAGTGGTTTCGTCATCTGCTCGGAAAGCAAGGTCTGAGTATATGTAGCGAAGTGCTACGGCTGCAGAGAATGTCTCGCTGAGCATACGAGAGTAAGCAACATCGAAAGACATTTCGTATGGCTTGATAGTCATAGCTTCGTCTTCTGTGAAAACCTCACCAAGCGAGAAGTATCGCAAAGAAGCGGACAATGCATTGTAGTCTCCCAAACGCATATAGCCCGTGATGTTGGCAAGGTCAATGTCATCAACCAGCTGGCGCAACCATGGTGTGTAGTTGAGAGAAACTCCTGCTCTGCTAATACAGAATGGGTACTTAGCAGGATTCCAGTATTGAGAGTTGACATCAGGGTCGGTTGCAGCACCAACATCACCTAAGCCAGCACCTCGTGCATCAGGAGCAATTGCAAGCGATGTTACTCCGTAGTTGACAGGATTGAGCTGATTCTTTACATCTTGCGCATGCAATATGCTGATGGCAGACTGCATGGTAAGGAAAGTTAATATGAATATGATTTTCTTCATAATGTCTAATTGTTTTGTATCTCTTTTAAACGAGTGAGAAGTGATTTTATTGTGTTACGATGAACTTTTCTGATTTCTTGCTCACTGTGCCAGATGGAGCTTCCATTCGTATATTTCGTATGTAAACGCCTTTTGGCAGAGATTTTCCTCTATCACTATTTAGCATCTTTCGTCCTGAGAGGTCGTATATTTCAACAACAGCTTTCATTCCTTCAACAACTTCGAAATAAATTGTTGCTTCACCCATATTATTGAGAGTGTCGAATGCACGAAGAGTCATAATATGCTTGCCTGCAGGCAATTGAGGCAAATCATAAACAATAGTGCCTTTGCGGAAATCGCCAACTTCCTGAGTGTAGAAGTTATTCAGAGTATATGTTGTTGCTTCATTATTGTCTATAATTGCTTGAATATCATGTCCCAGTCCATTGCCTGTGGTGTTGATTCCGCTTGAGTCTTGTAGAGTGATGTAGAGGGTAGGGGTTTCGTTGGTGATTTCTCCTTGCTTGAATGACAACGAGTTCAAGTAGGCAATTATTGCAGGGCCTATTGTGTCTGTGCGCTCAGTAGGCTCTGTTCCGCCGATTCGGAAGTTCTCGTTCTTTCCTTGCGCTTCAATCTCTTTATTGACATTTACAGCATAGAGGCTTATAAGCCCCTGCTCGTCAGAATAATTGATGTCGAGAGGTACAGGGAATGTGAACTTGAATTTTCCATTGCTTACAGAGTCTGCGCCAGAATATAGCATTCTCTTTCTATCGTAGAATTGATAAGGAGTTACATCTTCTCCTGCATTGTTTTTGCAAGTGATTTTTTCCTTGCTATCGTAAACAATAGGCGATACTATTCCATTGAAGTTTGTGGCGTTATTGCCATTGTCATCAACAATGTGTCCTTCAATCGTGACGATTTTGCCAGCTGCAATTGTTGGCATGTTTGTGCTGCTGGCTACTTTGCCATCCATCTTGTCTATTACAACTTTGTATGTTGGAGTTGCAAGCTTCAAGGCAGGATCGCCAAGCAAAACAAAATGCACTTTGTTGATTGAATCAGTTTTTGAGAAGTAGGTTTTGCTGCTAATAATGTCACTCTTAGCTTCTGCTAATGCTTCACCGATTGTGTAGTGCTTACCATTTTTCTTATTAGCAAGCACATGGCTCATGAAGTATTTATTAAGAGTGCGGTTTGGATCAGAATAAACAGTTCGTGCAGTTCCAATGAATCCAATAGCACCTCCATTCTTGTTCATAACAGCCTCACAAGCAAGATTTTGAGTATTCATGTCGAAAGGAGCGACATCGCAAGCAGCTGTAAGCCAAAGTGGTAAACGAGGGCTGCTCCAATTTTGGAAGTCCTTAGTTTTCAGCACTTGCTCGTGAGAAAGACAATAAGCAGCACCATGACCAGTGTAGTTCATGATGAGTGCTCCTTCTTCAACCGTTTTGTTGATTTCGTCGTAGGCAGCTTTGTATGTATTGCCTGTTGAAGTTGTTTCTCTTGTAAAAGAATCCCAGTAAATCTTCTTATATCTGAAATTTGGGAATAAACTCTCAGTATTGCTAATCACACTTTCTGCGTCTTGCATGTGGATGTTTCTGTTGCCATCGTCAGCCATCATGCAGATAGTGTTTTTCCATGCACCTGCTTCCTCATTGCTCATGTAGTGAACGAGTTTGTCCACCACGATTCGTGCTTCAGCTTCTGTAGAAACAGGCAAACGGCCAACACCGCAATCAGGTTTTTCCTTTAACGGCGAGACACCTTTTCCGTCAGCAAGCAAAGTGAAATACTCTTCAAGCACATAGCTATCGGTATGGCTTACAGAGTTCTCTGATTCATAGCAAAGCAAGAAGTCATCTTGTGATTTGTTTCTCATCCCAGAGGTGATGAGTCTATTATCCCATAGGCAGTTGCCAAAAAGAAGCACATTCTTAGGTGCAGATTCTTTGTCTTTAGCTTTGTCGTACAGCATCTTGACAAATCGTCTGTATGCAGTAGCATCAGGTGTGCCTGATGAGAATTCATTGTAGATTTTATCAGCTTCAACAACTATGCAGCTGATGCCATCGTTGATTGAGTGTACTTCTGCAAGTCGCTGAGCTTGTTTTGTGAGTTTGCCATTTGCAGGAGTGATGATGACAAAATCAATGCTGTCAAGTGAGTGCAGATCTTGATTCTCAATTTTGCAAACAAATTCTGGAGCAGCAAATGTGGCATTTGTGTTGATAGCTACATAAGTGTCTGAACTTAAATCCGAATGGATAATATTAGCTTTGATTTTGCCGTTTGCAAATTCACTCCTTGCTTGTACTGTGTTTTGAGGAGCAGTGACTCTAAGAACAACAGTATTCTCGTTTCCGCCTTCAATTGTTGCAGCGTAATTTGAAGTATCTTTTGTACGGAAGATAAGATAGTTTTCCGAGCCAATCTCAAGTTTTCTTGTATAAGACGCTCTGATGTAGTCAAGGTGACCGGAAACGCCTGTTGAGCGTGTGTGTGAGAACTTTAATGTTGGTTTTTCTGAAACAACATTACTCCATGTGAAATTCTTGTTTCTCACATCGCCATATTGGTATTCTGCAAGCTTGGTGAAATTAAGAGTGGCAAGATTATTCTCTCCTGATGCAATAGATAAGCTTGATGCACTTGAACCTGCTGCCCCGAACTGCACATCCACATTAACATCTGTGGAAGCGATTCCTGGCATAGGTACTGTGTATGTTTTTGTCGAACCAGTGCTGAAATCATAGCTCTCAAAGAATGTTCGTCCCGCATTCAAGAAACTGAACTCATCATTTTCTACAAGAGCATGTTCAGGGAAAGTAGTCATTGCAAGTTTAGGTTCTGTACTTTCCTCCTTCTCAAGCTTTAAAGGTTCAGACGCATTGTCTTCTGTCAGTAAATAATAGATATAGTTTGAATAAGGATTTACTTTGTGGGTAAAAGCATATTCAGGTGAACTGCTGGAAGTTTTTTTCTGTGTCCATAGGATTGTTCCGCAGCTATAAAACAAAGCAGTTCCATCATTCTTTCTGAATAGTGGAATCTCGGTAAGATCATCGTCAAAGTATTCGAGGTTTGTTTCTGGAAGAATAGGGACATTGTATCCGTACAACTTAACCTTGCTTAAGTTGCTGAATCCCATTTTCTTGATGTCTGCTTGAGTAAGTTGATATACACCTTCATCTTTTACGCGCACTTTCACCCACTTGCCGTTGCTAAGCAGAGAATGGTTTGCGTAGCGCGATTGAGCATTGGCAACAATTGCAAATGCCAATATTATAAATAATGTGTATATTTTTCTTATCATTTAATCCTTAAT
>JAGHVC010000219.1 GCA_018064505.1 Candidatus Minthosoma caballi
CCCCCCGCTCCCGCCTCCGGCTACGCTCAATGGCACGACTGCCCAAATGGGCCTCACTGATAAAGTATATCCTCCAGAGCCCCCCCCCCCCCGCAGGGGGCGCGCCATCCGGCATGGGGGAGATGGCCTTTTGTTATGTTATTTCACGAATAGCTTCCATCAGAAAACATTCCGGATGGCACGCCCCCTTCGGGGGATGAGGGGCTTTACATAAACCCTAAATCCAGCTTTGCCTCTTCGCTCATCATGTCTTTGTTCCATTCTGGTTCAAAGACAACCTCAACATTCACGCTCTTCACATCGTGAATGCTCTCCAGTTTCTGCTGGATGTCCTCAAGGATAAAATCTGCTGCAGGACAGTTGGGAGCAGTGAAAGTCATGTCGATAGAGATGTCGAACTGAGGGTTATCGTTATCGTCATCTTTATCGTTTTCACACTCATTCACATCAATCTTATAAATCATGCCAAGATCCCACACATTAACCGGAATCTCTGGGTCAAACACTGTTTTCAGCATTTCGACCGTCTTTTCTTCTATTTCGTATTTTGTCATATCTTTCCGTTTTCTGCAAAACTATAATAATCCTTATCGCTCACTATAATGTGGTCTATCAGCCTCACATTCAGCACCCGAGCCCCTTTGCTGATTCTCTCCGTAAGTTCACAATCCGCGTTGCTTGGACGCAAATTTCCGCTCGGATGATTGTGCACAAGAATGATGCAGGTTGCCTCATGCAGCACAGCTTGCTTCATCACCATCCTCACATCCACCGCAGTCTCTGTCAATCCTCCCTTGCTCAGATGAACGCACCGAATCAGCGTAGCATTGTTGTTGAGCAAAAGCACCCAGCTTTCCTCATGATTCAGGTCTTGCACTCTCGGGCGCATGTATTCCATCACAGCCTTTCCGTCACGAAACTGCTTCACATCCTCACTCATCTCAATCGCCCTTCTGCGACCAATTTCTGCAGCAGCAATTATCGACAAAGCCTTTGCCTCGCCAATGCCGCTGTATGTCATCAAGTCATGCATTGTCATTCGGTTGATGTTACGCAACTGATTATCGCAGTCAGCCAGAATGTCCTGCATCAGCTCCACAGCAGTCTTATTTCTCGTGCCTCCGCCAATGAGAATGGCAAACAACTCCGCATTAGTCAAAGCCTCAACGCCCTTAGCCATCATCTTCTCGCGCGGACGATTCTCTTCTGCAATCTGAGTGATTGGAGCATGAGCATGAGATGATTGCAATTGCGACGGAGCCGACATTGGCTGTTCCTCTTCTGCCATGCTATTGAAAGGATTGAAATGCCTGTTAATCATAGAAATTCTTTTCAAAAGCAGTAAACTCATCCTGCCCCAACATGCATCTCAGCCACCATGCCTTGATGAATCCGAATCCGTAGCCCATCAATTGCACGAATGCAGCAGGCACCGACAGGAATCCCACAATTACACTATAATTCTTCAATGTGGAGTCAACAAACAGCACAGTGCTATAAAACAATATTGGAGCCATTGATATCCAGCACAAACACAAGCCAACTCCTTGAGTCATGCCAACTTCGCCATTCACTCCCATATCGTGCAGCCATGGCGAGAATACCATCATGCCTAATCCACACAAGAATATCAGCGCCAAAAACAAGACTCCCACAGTGAACACCATTGGCAGCATATGCACTAGCTTCATTGTGCCCGGGTGACGCTTCTCGAGATTTATTCTTGCAATGCCCGAATTGAACACTTGCTTGAAGAACTTCCTCATATCCGTCCTGCGCTTATGCCACACCCAAGCCTCAGGGAACAAGCGGGATGAATGCTTAGCCTCAACAATGCGGTAGCTGAAATCAATATCCTCGCCAAAACGCATCTTGCTGAATCCGCCAAGGTCATTATACACAGAGCGCTTCACTCCCATGTTGAACGAGCGAGGATAAAACTTATCCATAGCCCCCTTCTTCTTGCCACCGCGAATGCCGCCCGTTGTGAAGAACGAAGTCATTGAATAGCTGATAGCCTTCTGCACATTCGTGAACGACTCATGAGCTGCATCAGGTCCGCCAAAAGCATCACATGGATTCTCCTTCAGCTCAGCATCGATAGCAGCCATATAGCCTTCAGGCAACACACAGTCGCTGTCAAGTATCAGCACATACTCGCCTTGAGCCCTCTCCACTCCAAAGTTGCGCGCAGGCCCCGGTCCGCCGTTAGATTTAGTGAAGTATCTCACATCCAACAGGTTGGCATACTTCTCTGCCACCTCCTTGCAAGGCTTCGTGCTGCCATCCTCCACAATCACCACCTCAAAATCCTTCACGCTCTGGTGCGCCAGGCTCTCAAGCAACTCGTCTGCCTCATCAGGACGGTTATACACAGGAATAATAACTGAATATTTCATTGCGTTGTATTTTGTGCAAAATTAGTCATTATTTCTCACACACACAAAAAAACGCAATCTTTTTCACTCCGCAGTCCTTTCCTCCACACGGAGCGAGTCGCACATACCGCTATTCGAAATACAGCGTCAGCACTATCATCTTGCTCTTTGCGCTGTTCACCGACTCAGTGAAGATGAGCTGCGTCTGGTCTGTCAAATCCGATCTGTTCTTATCCAGAATGTTTGACAAGCCATAGCAGAACTTAAGTTCAGGAATAAACTTAAAGAAAGGCAAATAGAAATCACAGCCCAAGCCCATCTCCAAATAGCAATCCATAGGCTTGAGCAACAACTGCTTCTGTTTCTTCACCGTAAGGTCATACACAGGATTCACGCCAGCCATCATATAAGGGCGATAGTTGTTGAATCTCTCAGCAGAGAACTTCACATCGATAGGCAAGGAAATGTAAGTCGACTTCATAGTCATGAATTGCTTATCTCTATTCAGTTCATTGCGAAAAGTCATATTCTTCGTGCCGAAATGCATTGTAGGAATGAGCCTCAATGCAAGATTCTTAGTCAGATAAAACTCACCAAGAATACCAACCGAGAATCCCGGTTCATAATTAGGAGTCTCTGCAAACCATTGATTGCCAGCCTCGTCTGCATAGCCATTCTGTTCCAATTCAATATCCTGCATGTGCAAGCCTACAAGAAAACCGTAATGGAAAAGTCTCTGGTCAATATACGGACGATTCATCACTTTCCTTGTCTGGGCATGCAACTTGCTTGGCAACAGCGAGAAAGCAAGCAGAAAGCCCAAAAATACAATATATATATAATGTAGTCTTGTTTTCATCACAATAATAAACGAGAAAAAGCATGATTTATTTTGTTAGAACCACACTTTCCTTTAACTTTGCAAAGAATTATCATAAAAGCCACCCCCTAATGACGCTCTCCAAGCAAAGAGGCAACAGAAGGGGCTTCAAAAACTCAAAATAATGAAACTTACTGTTATTGGCGCTGGCAACATGGGCGGCGCGCTCATCAAAGGATGGGCAAAAAGCGGCAAGGTGGAAAGCATCACCATTGCAGACAAGAATGAGCAACTGCTTGCTCAGTTCAAGAACGACTATCCTGCTCTCAACATCACAACCGACAATATCGAAGCCGTAAAAGGCGCCGATGTCATTGTTCTCGTAGTCAAGCCATGGCTCATGAAGCTCGTGCTTGCAGAGGTTAAGCCCCACCTCGACCTCAGCAAGCAAATCATCGTCAGCGATGCTGCCAACTTCACCACAGGCATGCTGGCAGAAGAACTTGGCGCACAAGGACAATACTTCTATGTCATTCCAAACATAGCAGCTGAATTTGCTGCCAGCATGAGCTTCATCGCAAAAGGCGAAGCAGCAACAGCTGAAAGCCTCAAGACCGTGGAAGAGCTCTATGCCATCGACGGCGACACACTCACCGTGACAGAAAACCTCGTAGGCCCAGGCATGATGATGGCATCATGCGGCATAGCCTATGTGATGCGCTACATCCGCGCACAGATGGAAGGAGGCTGCGAGATGGGATTCTACCCACAACAGGCAAAGCAGATCGCCCTGCAGACAATGCTAGGCGCAGTGTCACTTCTCAAAGAGACAGGCTGGCACCCAGAAGAAGCCATCGACAAAGTCACCACTCCTGGCGGCGTAACCATCAAGGGCCTCAACGAGCTTGACCATGCAGGATTCAACTCTGCCGTCATTCGTTCATTGAAAGCAGGACTCAAATAAAAGAACAGCAAAAACGCATTACTCTGTTCATAATTCACAAGACAAATCACACATTTTTTGCCGTCAGACAAAAAAAGTTCCTGTTTTTGTTTTCATATTCAACAAAAATACCTACCTTTGCACCCGCATTTGAGCAACACGCCCTGATGGCGGAATTGGTAGACGCGTTGGTCTCAAACACCAATATCGAAAGATGTGCCGGTTCGATCCCGGCTCAGGGTACAAGAAGCGTGGAATACAAAACCCACGCTTTTTGTTTTTTAAACACAATCCCTCAAGGGACTTTAGACATACCTCCCCTCTCCTTTTTTTGCCACCCACAGAGCACACAGAGAGCACGGAGTGTATGAGACGATGACGATAACGATGACTGCTATGAATTTAAGGACTCAGAGGTCGCTTTGCGACTGTGGAGGGCACAGAGCCATTCGGAATGACATCAGCAATGCCGCCAAGGCACTCTGTGAACTTCCACTCTCCGCATGACAGATTGTTAACCCCTTTGTGCTTAGCGCCTTCCGCTTCGAGCATCCTTCGTTGCTCTTGCACAAGCCGAGCACTGCCCCCCGAGCCTTCACAATCGATACTCAATCGATTGTTTGTCTCGTCGTTATCGTTTTCTCTCCGAGAACTCTGTGTCTCTGTGGGCGAAATCAGTCAAAATATACTACAGAGCCATAAAAATTGTAATATTTTTTGCACATATATCGTATCTTTTAATTAACTATGCACCAGAATAAAGCGAAAAGTAATTAAATTTTGATTACCTACTTAATTATTGAATATGGAAAAACTCATAGTAAACTCTTATGATGAATTTGCTTCACACCTCGGCGAGCAGCTGGGCGTGAGCGATTGGCTTGAAATACCTCAAGAGCGCATCAACCTCTTTGCTGATGCAACACTCGATCATCAGTGGATTCATGTTGACGCAGAGCGAGCTAAAGAAGAAAGCCCATACAAATCAACCATTGCACACGGCTACCTCACACTTTCTCTCCTCCCATACCTCTGGGGCGAAATCATCCAGGTGAACAACATCAAGATGCTTGTCAACTACGGCATGGATCAGATGAAGTTCGGTCAGCCAGTTCTTGCCGGACAGCGCGTGCGTCTCACAGCAAGCCTTCACAGCATTGCAAACCTTCGCGGCACATGCAAGGCAGAAATCAAGTTCAAGCTCGAGATTGAAGGACAGCGCAAGCAAGCACTTGAAGGCATTGCCACATTCCTCTACTACTTCGAAAACTAATCACCAAATATCCTCATAAAGTGGTGCCGAATATGCTCAGCACCACTTTTTTCATGCTTTTTCGAAAAAAAACTGCCGAAAAGTTTGCCAGTTCAAAAAAAAGGCGTACCTTTGCACTCGCAATCGGGAAGGAGGTCTTGCAAGAGCGTCACAAAAGGTTGCAAACAACATATAAAACTTGGTGCCATAGCTCAGTTGGTAGAGCATCGGACTGAAAATCCGTGTGTCCCCGGTTCGAATCCTGGTGGTACCACTTCAACAAATCGCAAATAACTACAAATCAGTTGTTTGCGATTTTTCTTTTTTGCAAAGTCACCACATTTATTACTCTATTAACAGTTTTCTCGCACAGAGGATCCTATATTGGTAAACTGAACAATGGCAGGGGCATACTGGCGAGCCCCGTAGTCATACTGGTTCAAGCCATGCATAGTGTCATACTTGTACTGCTTGAAACTTCCGTTCTCATTCAACAAGTTATTTCCCATCATAAACCACTCTGAAATAGTTTTGTTTCAATCCTTCATAATCACATTTTATTTTCTTGTCAAAAAGATCCTGTTCAAAGATTTCATTCAGTGTATATGTCTTTACTGTTTCGTATTTAATATGTATACCATTGTTGAACGCTTGCTATACTTAAATATGGCAAAAGGACACTTTTCACCACTCGCAAGCGTGTCTGTAGCATAACTCCAATAAT
>JAGHVC010000006.1 GCA_018064505.1 Candidatus Minthosoma caballi
ATGAAAAAGATTAAGTAGGTATTCAAAATTATATAAATAATTATGAGCACCTACTTATCTATATAAATATGAAATCTATATTTAGTCTTTCAAATTGACAAAAAAGAGCGACTCACTCATTGTGAATCGCTCCTCATTTATGGAATGGATATTTGATTATTCCTTAGGCTTGTTAGCAGAGTAAACAATCTTCAAAGCATATGCTTTACGAAGTACCTGCTTAACATCGGTAATTATACCCATTGGAGTGTGGTGGTCAACTTTAAGTGAAACAGTGTAGAATGGCTTATCTGCCTCAGGAAGTTCACCACGATCAGAAATTACATAGTCGTAAATCTCTGGTGCTTCAGCATACTTGTCGTTGAGCTGAATACGGTGACCTGTACCGAACTGACCCTTCAAAGCATCTGTTGGCTGACCAATGTAGATGAAAGAAGTACAAGACTTACGAGCAAGTTTCTCAAGCTGAGTACCTGTTGGCTTATCGAATTTCACCTTCAATGTTACCTCACGCATGGTTGTTACCATCATGAAGAAGAACAAGATAGTGAAGATCAAGTCAGGGAGAGATGATGTATTCATCTCAGGCATTTCTCTGCCTCCGCTTTTATTAAATCTACTCATTATTGCTGTCCTCCATATTTCTTTGGCTCAGCCTCTGAAATCTTCTGTGGGTAAACTTCGCGAATTGCATCCTGCTGATCCTTTGTAAGGAACTCATACTTGAATCCGAACTCTTCTTTTGCAAGTTCGTCACGGAGTTCATTGTATGCTGCAACAAGTGCATCTTGTACTGCAAAGTAAACACCATAGTCAGTACCACGGTCTGTCTGAACAGAAATCACATGGTTTTCAGTGACCATCATAGTCTTACCGCCCATACCCTTAATCTTCTTAGGCTTAAGCTCAGGGAGGTTAGGTCTATTGTCTGGGTTCTTGATAAACTCTTTAGCTCTCTCCTTAATCTCAGCAAGGTCTGCATAGTCATCACCGATCATCACATAGTTGTCTTTGTTGATACGGATGTTGAGAATGTTTCTTTCCTTTACCTTGATTTCATTGTTCAACTGGTCTTCCTCAGGTGGTTTTGGGAGTGTGCGTCCCAGACCCTGGTCAGTGTCCATAGATGTTGTAACAAGGAAGAAGATGAGCAACATGAATGAGATGTCGGCAGTTGAACTGGTGTTCAAGCCTGGCATTTTTCTTTTCTTTCCCATATTTTAATTGCTCTGAGTTAAAGGTTTTATTACTTCTTGTTAGTTACCATACTGAATACAGTTGCGATAACTGTAACGACTGTGAGCACAAGGATAGATACCATTGATGCGTCAGTCAAGATGATGTCAGTAGGGTTGTTCCAATCCTTACCGTTGATGAGAAGAACCTCATCCTTGCCTGCTATACCCATAGCAACGCCAATAACAATTGAAACGATGAATGTACCCCAAGCGATGAGGCCAGTCTTGCTGAGAAGACCCTTCTCTTCAACCTTTGACTTGTTACCACCGCTAATAGCGCCATAAATAACGCTAACTACAGTTGCAATGGCTGTGCCTGCGATGAGGAAGTAAGTCCAGCAGAGAAGTGCATCAGTGAGCTGTGGATCAACGAACTTTGGATTCTCCTCGTAAGGAGTGTCGTAGCCAATCAGGATGAAAAGAGCCAAAACCACAAGTGAGATGCCGATAAGCGCCCAAAGTGTGAATTTTGAAATCTTCTCTACTCCTGCCTGAGCAGTAGTTTCGATATTCTTATTCATTATTATTTCCTCCTTTATTTAGTGTGAGTTAGTGACTTAATTTCTTAGAGTCTCTAATTACTTCTTGTTGCTGTACTTTGCAACGATGTCAAGGAGAGAAATTGTAGAGTCTTCCATCTTAGCTGTAAGACCTTCGATTTCAGCAAGAATGTAGTTGTAGAATACCTGAAGAATGAGGGCAACAACGATACCGAAGATTGTAGTCAAGAGGGCAACCTTCATACCACCTGCAACGACTGTTGGAGAGATATCACCTGCAGCCTGGATATCGTCGAATGCTTGTACCATACCGATCACAGTACCCAAGAATCCGAGAGATGGAGCCATACCGATGAAGAGTGTGATCCATGAGCAACCCTTCTCAAGGTTAGAAGCCTGAACTGCGCCGTAAGCAACAACTGACTTCTCTACTGCGTCAGCGCCATCGTTGAGACGAGTAAGACCCTGGTAGAAGATAGATGCGATAGGGCCGCGAGTGTCACGAGCAATTGACTTAGCACCTTCGATGTCACCCTTGTTAAGGAGTGCGTCCTCAACGCCTTCGATAAGCTTAACTGTGTTAACCTTAGAGAGAGCGAGGTAAATGATACGCTCGATACAGAAAGCAAGACCGAGTACGAGAGCTACTGCTACGAGAGCCATGAAGCCTGCAGAACCTTCGATGAACTTAGTCTTGATTGTCTTGTACATACCAGCTTCAACAGGCTCAGACTCTGCTGGAGCTGCTGCTTCTTCTACTGGTGCTGCTGCTGTGTCAACAGCTGCTGAATCAACCTGCTCTGTAGCTGCTGAATCTGCAGCCTCGTCCTGAGCTGAAACTGACTGAGTCATACCGAAAGTAAAGACTCCCATCAATGCAATGATTGCAAAAATTTTTTTCATTGTGTTGAAAATTTTAAGATTAATAATTTATTAGTTTTTGTATTTTATTCTCTCTTGTTT
>JAGHVC010000230.1 GCA_018064505.1 Candidatus Minthosoma caballi
GTTTATTTCTATCTGTACGATTTAATATTGTTAATGATGCAATAAGGTATTTCTTCATTGAGGGTGTCAATTCTCTAATTCCATCTTCCCATGCATTTCCTATTTGTATGATTATTTCCATTGCCAATGCCACATCTTTATTTGGGTGGTTATCTAGATATTCAATATCTTCATTTATCTTAGGCAATGAATTTGCATAATCCTTAAACTCATCATAAATGGTAAATTGACAATAATTTTCTAAGTTATTGATTACTTTATTATATATTGCTTCATCCTTAAATCCATATATTGCTTTTGTAACTAATTCACTAGTATTACCAATTGCTCTTTGATAATGAACTCCATCGCCAATTTCAATAATTTTACTTTTTGATTTATGCAATAGTTTATGCGCTAACGATGATGGTATAGGATTTCCATTCATTTCCTTAAACCATTTTTCTAAAGGATAACTAACTTCTACCCAATGATATTTTTGGAAATTTTCAATGTCATCTTTAATAATTGAACGAAGCAAACTTTTTTGCTCACTTGTTCCGTTTAATGTTCCACATCCATTTAGTTTTTGACCACCTAAATCATCACGATAAATAGCACATGCAACAATTTTTCTATCACTTACTTCAATTACAGCCAATGATAATCTATTACTCATTTCTTCTGCATCACTATAACTTTTGAATCCACCAAGAGTTTTGTATGAATTTTGTAGTATTTGCCAAATTTGTTTAGAATAATGTTTGATTTCACTTTCATCTGTTATTTCATATATTCCATTTGCAAGAGGTACACGATTTAACATCTTGAATATTGTATTTCTTACAATATTATGTAAATTGGCTTCAGTTAACCTTATTATCTGTTTTTCCTTCATTACCTTTTATTTTACCTATAAATACTTCAACATTTTATTTTTGCACAAATATATACATTTTTCTGACAAAACCAAGTATTTTCTGTTAAAACTTATTATTTACTGTATATGTGACGAGTCAAGTTCTATGTAATTACCAAATTTTTAGTAACTTTGCAATGGGAATTCTGGTAGTGATGCCATCGGAGGAGAGGGTCAAAGGGGCATCATTGATTCCTGTAGGGTTTTCTACAGAGCCACTAAGAGGAGTGCTTTGACCTTTTTCCGACAACGCAGGTTCGCTTGAAAGCTCTACAAATTCAAATCCATGATTACTGCTTTTCTTACCGCTTGTCGGTTTCTCTTCCCACATGGTAATCTTTCCTGAATAGTTCTTTATGCCCTATTCCATTTCTGTCCTTTTCCTTTGGTTTACAAAATTATTCTCCGTACATTTGCGCACAGATGGTAAAGTCACTCCATCAGCCTCACGGTTTGGGAGATATGCTACAAACCATCATGTAGGGCAAATCTGATATTCTTATCATTATTTATTCATGTCATAACATATGTTTTCTGCGTTTTGTTGCATGAGAATTTGCAGAATAGACATAGTTTTCATAACTTTGTGGAGAGTAATAGAACTATAAAAACATTTGATTTATGGCTAATAAGAAAGAACAATATCTGATGCAGAACGCACAGTTCTTGGAAGATAAGCGCAAGGAAGAGGGCGTGAGAGAGCTGAGAGGCGGTGTGCTGTATAAAGTGATTGAGTCGGGCGATGGCGAAGGCGAGGTGAAACCAAGAAGCATCGTGACTTGCTACTATAAGGGTGCGCTGATAAATGGCAAGGTGTTTGACGATGCTTTCAAGCGCGGATATCCTGAGGCTTTCAGAGTGAATGAGCTGATAAATGGATTCCAGATTGCGCTGGTGAACATGCATATTGGCGACCATTGGGAGGTGTATATTCCTTCTGACATGGGGTATGGGCCGAAAGGCGACCGAGTGATTCCTGGCGGCTCTACGCTGATTTTTGAGATTAAGCTTGTAGGGATTGCATGAGGCGTGAAGTGATGTTAAGTAGGTGATTTTATAAAGAGAATAAGAATATGATTGATTTTGATCCTCGCACTCAAGAGGCGATTATGACTCCTGATGTGGCTATGAAGTTCTTGATTTGGGCAGCATATTTCAATGGCATTGAGCCAGAGCCAAGCAAGAGTTTTGGCAGTTACATGAAGAAAGGAAGTGGCACTCCCCTATTCTCTCAGGCGGATGCTGAGAGATTGGACAGATTGAAGGAGGCATTGTTTAAGTGCTTTGATGCTCCATCTGTGGCGCGATCTGTGGCTCAGCTGAAGCAAGCTAAGGTGAATGGCGAGCAGTGTCCTTTCCCTGAGGATATGCTTAACTTGATGTTTGGAAAAGCAAATTGAAGAGGTGAAGCAATTCAAATAGTTGAAATAATCTAAGGAAATAAAGTTATGAAAACAATATCAAATGGCAAGATTTCTATTTCTGTGAAGCAGCATGGAGCTGAGCTTGCTTCGCTGAAATGTGACGGAAGAGAGTATTTGTGGCAAGCGGATGAGGCATTTTGGAAGCGTCATTCTCCTGTGCTGTTTCCGATTGTCGGTGCTGTGTGGAATGGTGAGTTCCGCTCTCATGGCAATGTGTACAAGATGGGGCAGCATGGTTTTGCGAGAGACATGGAGTTTGAATTGATCAAAGAAAGTGAGGATGAAGTGCGCTTTGCTCTCTCTTCTTCTGAGGAGACAATGGCGAAATACCCCTACCCTTTCAGATTGGAAATTGGATACAAACTGATGGGCAAAAGAGTGAGAGTGATGTGGGAGGTTGTCAATACTGGCGACGAAGAGATGGCTTTTCAGATTGGCGCTCACCCTGCTTTCTTTTGGCCTATGCTTGACAATGACACTATTGCTGACGGGGTGAAGGCTATGGAGATGCCTCTTGCCGAAACTGACGAAAGAGGATTCTTCTGCCTGGATACTAAGCTGGGAGATGCGGATTCTGATGTGCAGGTTTCTGTCATTACTGATAAGGGATGCGTGGGAAGCCGTTCGAGCATTACTCTCGACAATGATGGTTACTTGCCTATAGACATCCATACTTTTGACAACGATGCTTTAATAATTGAAGATTCTATCGTGTCGAAAGTCACTCTTTGCAATCAAGATCGCAAGCCTTACCTATCACTTGAATTCTCGAGTCCTCTTGTTGGGCTTTGGTCGCCTCCACACAAGCGAGCTCCTTTCGTGTGCATAGAGCCTTGGTACGGCCGTACAGATAGCGTTGACTACTCTGGCAGCTACGAAGACAAGGCATGGATGCAAAAGCTTGGCGCGAAGGAATCGTTCAATGCTTATTACGACATTGTCGTGGAATAGTATTTTTTTGCTTCAAACTAAGTTTGTTTTCTTTATTTTATTATTCATTCTATAGCCTATCATATATATATGATAGGCATTTATTTTGACTATAAGTTGGGGTATTTCCGACTTTTAGAAGGACGGTCGAAGTTGGGTATTATTCGACCGCTAGATGGGAGTAGAACAACATAGATAAACATCATCAGAAAGACACTTGGGGAATATTCGACCGAAAGGAAAGCATAACAAATGAAGAATGTTGGGAAAAATTCGACCGAGCTACGAAATAAACTATAAGATGATGTTGGGGTATTTCCGACTGACTGATTTTAAAGTAGTTGGGGTATTTCCGACCAGAGCTACACAATGAGACAAAAAGGAAAGTTGGGGTATTCTCGACCATTAAGCAAAAAGCCATAATTTCTATGTGTTGGGTGTTTTTCGACTGGTCGGAAATTTGGATGTTGGGTAATTCCCGACTATTGCTATTTTGAGCATTATATTATATATAATAATGTGTAAGTTGGGAAAAATCCGACCGAATGTTGGGAAAAATCCGACTTTAAGCAATAATCTTGGGGAATCTCCGACTGAAACTTGGGTAATTGTCGGCTAAAATGCTTAAGTATATTGGATAATTTCCGACCTAAAGTTGGGCAAAATCCGACCAAAATCACACTTTATGAGCTGTTATTCAATTGGTTACGATTAATATAATATATATAATTGATTAGTAATTTAAAGAAAAGATCGATCAAGAAAAATTTATTGGGTAATATCCGACTATTATATTTATAGTGATAAATAACTGGATATCCAAATATAAAAATTTTGATAATTTTATTTAACGAATAGAAAATCAACGAGTTAGTTATTTATTTGCCAAACTTGTTTTTTGTTACAAGCATCAAAGTTGGGTAAAAACCGACCTTAAATTCAATTATTTTTTGTTTTTTGTACTTTATTCTTATTAAAATCAACAATTTACTGCTTTTTGTTTTTGCTTTACTTTAATTGATTATCGGTCGAATTTTCGTATTATCTTTTATACTTTTAATTACCTAATTTACTGATAATTGGTCGAAAATTTGTATCTCATTTTTCAGATGCAATTTACTTTTAGTTTAAACATTTAATCAAACTTCTTTATCTATTATTTTTCAATATGTTAAGCATTTTTATTATAAAAAAAAGCCATGCAAGTAATTTGCATGACTTCTCAACTTGTTTCATTATTTTTGTTGTATTTTCTCTATTTTCTTGAGTATTGTTTTTTGTTTATCCTTTCTCAAAAAACTCTTTTCTTAATTCGGCATAATTCTTGTCTAACCAATCAACAACCATATCATGAATTAGATCTTCTACTGTTATTTGTTCTGTCTTCACTCCATTCCAGAACATCTTGCTGTCATTAATTTTCTTGAATACATCTTCTTCAAAATGGATGCATTTAGCTTTTGGTCTTCTCTTCTTTATTGAAAGTGGCTTTGCCTGGATTTGTGCTTCTTTCTCCAATTCACTTCCTGCCTCTCCCCTACTCTCTTTGTTTTTTAATTCATCTTTGCGCAGTTGTTCTTTTTTCTCTATGTTCTTCACAGCTTCTGCTTCTGCCGCCTCTGCATTGTTCTGCATATCTGTGAGGAAGTTCATTTTCTTTCTTGTTGCCATAGTTATTCTATTCAGTTATTTGGATATCCAGATTGTTATGTATTTTGTTATTTGACTATTACTTTGCTTTTGTGATGATCATCCCTTCTTTTTGTATATAGAAAGAACTTCTTTTGCAAATTGAAGATAATCCTCAGCTCCTGTGCAAGTTGGTGCATAGTCGAATATTGTTTGTCTTTCGGTAGGTGCTTCTTTTAGCTTAGTGCAAGTCTTAATCTTAGTATTGAAGATCTGTCCAGCAAAAGCATCTTTCATGTCTCTAAGAAGCTGTTTATGGATTCCTAATCGCATATCGTACTGAGTGAAAAGATAGCCCATTATGTTTAGGTTAGGATTTATTATCTTCTTTATTCTTTCAATTCGCTTCTGCATGTTTGCAATACCTTGCAATGCGTATGGTTCTCCGTTGACAGGAATAATGACTTCTTCAACGAGCGCCATTGCATTTTTGTTTAGAATACCTTCTGATGGAGGACAATCAATGATGATGAAGTCGTATGCTTGCTCAATAGGTGCTACTAATCGCTTTAGAATCTCTTCTTTTCTCTCTCTGTTAGCAATTTCTACTTCTATTTCACCAAGCTGAATGGACGCTGGCACGAAATCCATGTTTTTCTGGTATTCATAAACAGGAATTTCAGTGTTTTCGTCTTTGTCAGCAAGAGCATCGTATATTGTTTCGCCGTCACCTACATTGTAATTAAGTGTCATTGAGGTGTTGCATTGTCCATCTAGGTCAATTAATAGCACTTTTTTCTTTGATTTTGCAAGTGCTGCTCCAAGGTTTATTGCTGTAGTTGTCTTTCCAACTCCACCCTTAAAGTTTAGAATAGCTATTTTCTTTGCCATAATTAGTTGATTTGTTATTTTTATGTTGCAAAGATATACAAATTATCTGGATATCTAAAT
>JAGHVC010000189.1 GCA_018064505.1 Candidatus Minthosoma caballi
CAAGCGAGCAGCATTTCCGTTGCGAATGTGCTGACACAAAAGCTGCCAAATTGTCGATTTGTCGCGCGTTCTCATCATCTGCTTGAACAATGAGTCCTCCTGCTTTGCTGAATCCTTGTATTTCAAATTGCTGCGTACAAGCAAGAATATAGCAAGAACTATTGCACATGCCATGGCTATGTAGCTGCCAAAGAAAAGGCCATTAGTGACAATATAGCATGCTATGAATGCTGCTCCAGCTGTGATGAACCAGCCACCGATGACACTGAGCACGCCCGTGATGCGGAACACAGCACTCTCACGACTCCAAGCACGGTCAGCAAGACTTGTGCCCATAGCTACCATGAATGTCACATAAGTTGTTGACAGTGGCAGCTTTAAGCTTGTGCCAAGAGCAACAAGGAGTCCTGCAAGCACGAGGTTTACCGATGCACGAATCTGGTCGAAAGCAGCACCCTCTGGCAATAGCATCGCATCACTGTTGAAGCGAGAGTCAATCCATTTGCCAATAGGTGCAGGGACAATGTTCACGATACCACTTGCCATTTTTGAAGAAGTGCGCACAATGGTGCGAGCCACAGCAGACGATCCAAACATCTCATCGCCCTCATCTTGTCTTGACAAATCAACGCTTGTCTTCACCACATTCTGTGCTTTCTTTGAGAAGATGAGCGACAGCACCATGACCACTCCAGCAACAACCAAGAACAATGTTGGTGTGTGTGCGCTTTCCATCAAAGAAGTCATCATGAATCCATCAGGCGTGCCATTGCCATTTGCTGCATAATCTTGATAAGCCTCCAAGCCTGTGAGAGGCACACCCACGAAATTCACGAGGTCGTTTCCTGCAAATGCCATGGCAAGAGCAAAAGTGCCTAACAAGACAACAAATTTCAGCACTGGAAGTTTCATTGCACTTGCAGCCGTCATTAATACCGTGAACACTAACATGCCACCTCCGATTATGTACCAAGTATTCTCATTGATGAATTCTTTCACCTCAGCAGTCATAAAACTACTGCCTTTCAGACCGTTAATCAGCAAGAACCAGATGATGCTTGTCACAGCAATACCTCCGAAAATGCCAATCTTCAGGCTACTACTTGTCAAGCCACCCATCTTGCCGTCAAACGATGTAGTTCTTCCGTTCACTCGATAAGTGAAAGTGAACACCATTCTTGCAATCCACTGCACAATCGTGCCAAGCGCAAAAGCAATAGCCACGCTAAGGAAGATGCCAAGAATCACGCTCATAGCTTTCTCAGTGTTAAGCAAATCGCCAAGAGACAGCAAAGTGCCATCAGCCATTGTATCACCGTGAATAATCTTCAGAAGCGCTATAGCAAAGGTGCCGCCAAGCAGCTCAAACACCATGCTCACAGTGGTTGATGTAGGCATGCCAAGCGTGTTGAACACATCAAGCAACACCACATCCGTCACCATCACAGCCAGGAACACGCACATGACATCATAGAACGAGAAATACTCAGGAGTCATGATGCCATGCCGAGCCACATCCATCATGCCGTTACTCATTGCTGCGCCAGCAAACACACCAATGGCAGCAATCAAGAGTATAGTACGAAACTTTGCAACCTTTGCTCCTATGGCTGAGTTGAGAAAGTTTACCGCATCATTGCTGACACCCACAACAAGATCAAACACTGCCAGCACAATCAGGAATATTACTATTCCAATAAAAATCCAATTCATTTCGCTTACTTATTTATATCATCCTTTAACCATTAACCCTTAGAGTCTCTTTAACCCATAACCTTTAACCTTTATCATTAACCCTTTCATTGTGCCAGCAACAGCAAAGTGCCAATCACAATGATAATCACTGTCAAGCGGAACCAATTATAATACCGCTGAATTCTTTTAGCTTTCTTAATCTCCATAATCTTCAGTTTTTTAAAGTTCTTCTCTCTCATCTCCCAGAAATATGCAGGAAAGCATTACCCATGAGTTTTGAGAAAAGCCCAGTTGTTAAATTCACAATGCAAAGTAAGAATAAAGGTGTTTCAAAAAAGTTACAAACCTATTGCATTATAATTTCTTATTCATTTGTAATGACAACTTCACATCTTTGTAACAATTTTGTAACATCATCTTAATACTTTTGCAAAAAGTTTGAAATCAAGATGTCGTTTTCCCCTTCCACATAGGGAACACATATAAGGATTTCGTTTATTGTCATCGTTAACAATTATGTCAACATTCATCAGCATCCTTTCCCTGATAGGCTCATTAGGACTCTTCCTTTTCGGCATGAAGACCATGAGCGAAGGATTAGAAAAATTTGCAGGCGACCGTCTTCGCAACATACTTGCAGCCATGACACGCAACCGCTTCATGGGCGTGCTCACAGGCATCACCGTCACTGCGCTCATCCAGTCATCATCAGCCACAACAGTGATGGTTGTATCGTTTGTCAATGCAGGACTCATGAACCTCGCACAAGCCATAGGAGTCATCATGGGAGCCAATGTCGGCACCACCGTCACGGCATGGATCATCTCAGCCATAGGCTTCAAAGTCAACATTGCAGCCATGTCTCTGCCAATGCTTGCCATCGGCATTCCACTCATTTTCAGCGGCAACAGCAAACGCAAATCCATCGGTGAGTTCATCTTCGGCTTCTCCTTCCTCTTCATGGGACTCAGCTACTTACAGCAATCTGCCACCGACCTCAACATCGGTGCACTTGCAGCCACCATGCTCTCCTATGTAGCCGACGGAGGCTTCCTCACCATCATCCTCTTCGTCATCGTTGGCGCGCTCGTCACCATGCTCGTGCAAGCATCAGCTGCCACAATGGCCATCACCCTCATGCTCTTCGACATGCACATCCCTGGTTTCGGACTTGAACAAGCTGCCGCACTCGCCATGGGACAAAACATAGGCACCACAATCACAGCCGTCATGGCATCATTCACCGCAGGCACACAGGCACGGCGCGCAGCCCTCGCCCACATGTTCTTCAATGTCTTCGGCGTAGTTGTAGTGCTCGTCCTGTTCTATCCTTTCTGCGATGCCGTCAGCTGGTTTGTGGAAGAAGTCATCGGCGCAGGCAACAACGACCTCTTCAAGCTCTCCACCTTCCACACCGCCTTCAACATCTTCAACACCCTCATCCTCATTGGCTTCGTACGCCAGATAGAGCAAATCGTGTGCCGAGTGCTTCCAATGAAAGATGAAAAGGAAGATCAGGGACTCAAGTTCATCACAGGCGGTCTCCTATCCACTGCCGAGCTCTCTATACTTCAAGCCCGCAAGGAGATTGTGCTTTTTGCTGAACGATGCCAGAAATCCTACAACTATGTCCTCTCGATGCACGGCATAGAAAAAGAATCCGAATTCCTCACCCTCTATCAGAAGGTAGAGAAATACGAATCCATAACTGACCGCATGGAATACGAGATAGCACACTATCTGCAACGCGTCAGCGAAGGTCGTCTCTCCGACGACGCCAAGCGCCAGGTGCAGCGCATGCTCCGAGAGGTAGATGACCTCGAAAGCATTGGAGACTGCTGCTTCAACCTTGCCCGCACCCTCAGTCGCAAGCGCGAAAACTGCGCAGAGCACTTCACCCGAGCCCAGCTCCAGCAGATAAACAACATGGAGCAGCTTCTTGGCAAAGCACTCTCGCTCATGCTCCACACCCTCCGTCAGCCAGAGGGCGAAGGACATGACATCACACGCAGCTACGAAATAGAAAATGAAATCAACGCCCTTCGTCAGCACTTGCGCAACGAAAACACAGAAAATCTCGCAGCTGGTCAGTACGACTACAAGCTTGGTGCCTTCTACATCGATTTCATCAACGGACTTGAATCCCTTGGCGACTACATCCTCAATGTAGTGCAGAGCAAGGCAAGACAGACGAGGATATAAAAGGCCCCCTACCCCCCCAGCCATCCTCCTGCACATGGTTGTCGCGTATAATCTTAGCCATCCTCACCCTGAAGAACTCATCCAGATTGTTAGAGTAGATGCCCAGAAACGACATTCGTTCGAGCACAGGAATATCATCGCGTTTAGCCTCCTCCAGTATTCTGTGATTGAAGTACATCCACGACACATCGCGATCCACATAATTCCGTTTTGTAAGTCTAGTCATAGTTTCTATATTGTTTTCGTTATGGTCATAGTTTTCGTTACCCCTTTGTGATTAGCGTCTTCTGCTTCGAGCTTCCTGCGTTGCTCTCACACAAGCCGAGCGCTGCACCCCGAGCCTTCAGAATCGATACTTAATTCAAGTTTCGCAAGTTCGCTAATGTGTTATATTTTAGATTTTTATAATGATTTTTGTTTAGATTTCGAGGAGCGTAGCGACGATCGCCTCAAAACGCTCCCTAAAAGCGAGGTAGTCGAGCGCATTTTAAGTTGAGATTTTATTTTTTGATTTTAAAATCTTCAACTAACATCCTTACCAAAATACGCTCC
>JAGHVC010000184.1 GCA_018064505.1 Candidatus Minthosoma caballi
GAAAGGCTGTCATGCGGAGTGCATTCAACACATGATGAGCACACAAATGGAGCACCGTGTGACATTTGCCTTATGCGTCTCGTTGCGTTTGCCTTGCATGTCACGCGTCATTTGCCTTATACGACACGCACCGTATGCCTTGTATGTCACGCACCGTATGACATCATAAACTTATTTTGCAAATATTTTGTTTTATTCAAAAAATAATTGCTAACTTTGCACTCGGATTTGGAAACTTGCGTGCGTTCGGCATGTGAGTGCAAGGGAATCAGGTGTGAAACCTGAGCTGTTCCTGCAGCTGTAACCAATTGTTTAGGAGCGAACAAACAGCGTCACTGATTTTATCGGGAAGACCGTTCGTCTCATTGGGAGCCAGAAGACCTGCCAAAGTCTAAGCCTACGATTGTCATAGTGTGTGCCCCAGGATTTGGGCGCGAGATTGACACCTTTATTGTTTACATTTCTTATTGTATTGCACCAGTGAAAGCTCTGCTCTTGCTCATCACGATGATGAGTGTTTGCGTTGTATCCGTATTGGCTCAAGAGGAGAGGACCGACAGCCTGCATGAGGTTGTGGTGACTGCTACTGGCACTCAGCATCTGCTGAAGGATGTGCCTGTGCAGACGGAGGTCATCTCCAGAAAGATGCTGGATAGCTACGGAGGCAAGTCAACTGAGGAAATCCTCGGTGGACTGACTGCGTCGTTTGCTTTCAGCGAGGGGGACATGGGCAGTCAGATGCAACTGAATGGCTTGGGCAACTCTTATATTCTCATCCTCATCGACGGTAAGCGCATACATGGCGATGTGGGTGGTGAGAATGACTTGGGGCTTATTGACCCTCAGAATATTGAGCGCATAGAGATTGTGAAGGGAGCGCAGTCGGCACTGTATGGCAGCGATGCTATGGCTGGAGTGATAAACATCATCACAAAGAAGCATGACAAGGATGGTGTGTTTTTGGAGAACAGCACTCGCTATGGCTCACATAATGATCTGCGTCAGCACAACGGAGTGGGAGTCACGATGGGCAAGCTGACGAGCTACACCAACTTCCAGCTTCAGCACACTGACGGATGGCAAAACACGGCTGACGAATACACTGAGGCGATGGTGGTGCACGATTCGCGCAACAAGACTGTGAACAAATACACCAACTGGCAGATTGCAGAACGGCTTGACTATGTGTTGAATAAGGACATCAGCTTGTATGCTGATGGCTCTTACTACACGAAGAATATCAATCGTCCGAAGAATGGCAACTATCCTTCGTGCGATGTATATACATACGATCTCATGTATCGCAATGCGAGTGCGAGTGCAGGTGGCAAGTGGGTGTTGGCAAATGCAAATGCGGAACTGCCAAGCAACTATGTGACTCTCGACATCGACTGGAACAAGCATGCTTATTTCTATCGCTACACTCATCGCACATACGAGGATGCTTATGTGGATGGAGTGCTGGAGCATGGAATACCTATGTATGCCGGACAGAAACGACTGCAGAGCGATCAGCAGCGAGTGATGGCTCAGCTCAAGGGCGTGTTCTACCTGCCTGCTGGCAACACTGTCAATGCTGGCATGGAGTACAGGTATGACTATCTCAATGCACCAATGCGCACGGAGAATGGACATGCCAGCGACAGAACGGGGGCTCTGTATGTGCAGGATGAGTTTGATCAGCTCTCATGGCTCAACATCACGGCTGGTCTCCGACTCGTGGATAACGAGAACTACGGCATGCGACTCACTCCGAAGCTCAGCGCAATGGTTTCGGCTGGCGACATGCGTTTCCGTCTCGGATGGAGCCAGGGCTTCAAGGCCCCTACGGTGAAAGAACTGCACTACAGATACCTGCATGTGATGGGCTCAAGCACATTCTTCAACATTGGCAACACGAACTTGCATCCGCAGACAAGCAACTACTTCAGTGCCAATGCTGAGTATCGCGGTAAGGTGTTCACAATGTCGGTGACTCCATACTACAACAAATTGGACAACATGATTGCCTTGGTGAATGTGCCTGTGGGCGAGATTCCGTCGGGTATCACCACTGCATATCTCGGTGACGGCAGCAGCAAGGTGCAGGCGCGCATGTATAAGAACATGGAGGATGCCAAGACATACGGAGTTGACTTCAATGCTTCATGCAATGCGACAAAGGAGCTGACTTTCACTGCTTCATACGCATACCTCAACACTGAAGCTCACCAGTATGACGCAGCGAAGATGCGTCTTGTGGATGTGGTGATTGACGGCATGGCGCATCACAAATGGAGCGCTTCGGCTGTATATCAGCATCGCTTTGTGCCTGAGTATAAGCTGGGCGTGAACTTATCGGCAAGAGGCTCAAGCACTCGCTATTATCAGAACAATGGCAATGGCCGCCATTTCCAGATATGGCGACTCAACACCACTCACGACCTTGGCAGGGCTAACGGCAAGATGAGCTATCGCGTTGAAGCGGGCGTTGACAACATTTTCAACCACATTGACCGCACGATGCATCCTTATCATCTGGGCACAACTTCTGCTGGCACCACTGTGTATGCATCGTTTGCAATCAAGTTCAGCCAAGGGAAAGCGGTGAAGAGTAAGAAAGGCGATAATGCGTCGCTACGATATGATGACGACGAATAAACTTATATAATAATCTAAATTTTTCAACAGAGTATGAAGACGATTAAATTTCTTCTCATTGCTGCAATCGCAGCATTCGGATTCGTATCATGTTCAGATGATGACGATCCAAAGGAAAACATTGTGTCAGAGTATCAGTACAATGACCAGCTTGTAGCTAACCAGAAGGCAAAGTCAGGCAAGGACAAGGCTATTCTTCTTGTTGCTTTCGGCTCAACATGGAACAATGCTTTCTTGGCATTCGACGAGACAAAGGCAGCTTACGAAAAGGCTTTCCCTGGCTATGATGTCTATGTTTCTTTCTCTTCTGACATCTGCATCAACCGTGCAAGCGTTGGTGAGAATGAAGACGAAGAGGGCAACATCGTGAAGCGCGACTACTATGAGCCACGCTACTTGCTCCATGCTATCGGTGCTGCTAAGTACAGCGAAATCCGTGTGCAGTCTCTTCAGGTTATCCCTGGCGAGGAGTTTGCAGCTGTTGTTGCAAGCGTGAAGAAGTTCTCTAACAATGGCTATGTGGCAAATGCTCACCTCGACGATGACTATCTCGCAAAGGTGAAGGTGTATCTCGGCATGCCTCTTCTCAACGATCCTGACGAGGATGTGGCTGAGGTGGCAAAGCAGCTCAACTCTCTCTATGCTAACGAGGCAAAGCAGGGCGCAGTTGCTTTCATGGGTCATGGCAACCCTGACTCGTACGACACATTCAAGGCTAACATCCGCTACACTCAGCTTGAGGAAGAGCTTCAGAAGAAGTACAGCAAGAACTACTATGTAGGCACAGTGGATATGCCAGACAACTACAAGCAGGATGTGCTTGCTCGCATGAATGCTAATGGCATCACTGGCGGCAAGATTGCTCTCCACGCTCTTATGTCTATCGCTGGTGACCATGCTCACAATGACATGGCTGGCGCAGGTGAAGAGTACTGGGATGAGGACGAGGAAGAGTCGGAGGACAACAGCTGGTTTGAGTTCTTCGGCCACAAGAATTTCACAGTTTCTGTTCCTGAAACAAACAAGCACCCTCTCGGTCTGCTCGAGCTCCCAGGTATCCGTCAGGTTTGGATCAACCACACAAAGGATGCAGAGCTTCTCGAAGAGGCTTATCACTCAATGTATCCAGAGGAATAAGCTTTTTGGGTTAAACTAATTAACACATATTTAATTGAAAAAGTTATTATTTTCGTTAGTAATAGTAGCGGCACTATTGTCTTGTGGCAACAATGCCGCTACTTCTGAATATGTGTCAGCAGACTCGCTCTATCAGCAGCAGGACTCGGTGTTTAGCCATGCTGACGAGTTCTCCGACACTATTGAGATAAAGTATGCCAAAGGACTGAAGGTGGAATACCGCCCTGACGGCGTGCATGTCACTATTTCTAATCCTGATCCGTCTGCCAAGCATTCAAAGTCGGAAGAGATAATAGTCACACAGGCTTCTCAGCGCTTTGTGTGCACAACAGCTCTTCAGCTTGGAAACTTTGAGGCATTGGGACTTGAAGAGAAGATTGTGGGAATGAATTCGCTGCGCAACCTCTTTTCTCCTCGCATCAAGCAGCAGATGAAGTCGGGGGCTACGATTAAGATTGGCAAGGAGGGAAATTTTGACATCGAGACCGTCATTGCTGCTCGTCCTGACTACATCTTTGTGTCGGCAAGCAAGCATGGAGGTTTTGAAGCTTTGAAAGATTGCGGCATCCCTCTTATCTCGCATCATGGATATAAGGAGAGCTCACCGCTCGGACAGGCAGAATGGATTAAGTTCATCGGCCTCCTCACAGGAGAGACGCGTCGCGCAAATGCTGTGTTTGCAGATATTGAGCAGAAATACTTGAAACTGTCGGAGGAAGTGGCTCAGAGCATTGTGCATTCATCTGCTCCGATGCCAACGGTGGCTTCTGGCCGTCAGTTGCGTGATGGATGGTATGTGGTGGGTGGACAAAGCTACATGGCACAAGTGTTTCGTGATGCTGGTGCCCGCTACATAATGAGTGACAATGAGGATTCGGGTGGCACAACACTTGACTTTGAGGCTGTGTATGCTAAGTCTGTATGTGCAGATTTCTGGCAGATAGACGGAGCTTTTGATGGCGAGTTCTCACTGCAGGCACTTGCCGGAGAAGATGCTCGATATGCGGATATGGCTGCATACAAAAATGGCAGAGTGATATTCTGCAACCTGTCTCACACACCATATCGAGAGCTTGCAGGTGTGCAGCCACACTATCTTTTGGCTGACTTCGTCAAAGTATTTCATCCGGAAATACTTCCGCACTATGAGCCAAAGTATTATAAATTGATTAAGTAAGAGGCGCCTATTTCCGCCCAATACCAGTGAGTGTATCCTGCCACAACATTGCGGTAGCGATATACAGCTGTTGACACAGGAGTTCCCTTTGCTGACGACTGGCAATGTTCAATCGTGATGCTATCGGGCAACTCCTGTTGTTTTATCTCAGAATAATGAAATTCGTGACCTTTCACCGTGATGCCTTTCCATTGCATGGTTCTGTATCCAAGGTGCAAATGTGCATTCTGCATGGTTGCTTCCATGGGGAAAACATCACACATGGGCACTCCGTCGATGGAGCGAGTAAGGTACATGAATCCACCGCATTCTGCAAAGATGCGTCCGCCTTTATCTGCAAATTCCTTGATGCTTTGACGCATGCTTTCGTTTGCAGAAAGCTGGTCGGCAAACAATTCTGGATAGCCACCTGGCAAATATAGCAAATCGCATTTTGGCAAAGCCGCATCAAGGAGAGGGGAAAAGAAACACACATTGCCAAGCTTTCGCAATGCATCTATGTTGGCTTTGTAGGTAAAGTTGAATGCTTCGTCTTGGGCAATAGCGATGTTCAGAGCGTTCTCTTTTTCATTCTGCAAGAGAGTATTGCTATCGGGATGGAGTGTCAATTCTGCTTGAGCGACAAGGGATTCCTTAGGGGAACAAAAGAACTCCAAGTCCACATGCTTCTCAATCTCCTTTGCAGCAATATCAATAAGCTGCTCTGTCTCTGCTTTGGCTGATATCGTGAGTCCGAGGTGTCTGCCAGGAATGGTGAGTTCTGGATTCTTCTGCATATATCCCAAGCATCTCACTCCTGCATCTCTGCAAGCATCTTTAAGGAAACGGAAATGGCTTTCGGAAGCAACCATATTGAACACCACACCTGCAATCTTCAATTGGGGATTGAAATGCTTGAAGCCATAGATGAGAGGAGCAACGCTATAGGCAACAGATTTTGCATTGACAATGAGCACGACGGGAATGTCGAGTGTCATGGCAATTTCAGCACTGCTTCCACGGCTTTTGTCATAGCCATCGAAGAGCCCCATTACGCCCTCCACAATCTGTGCATCAGCTCGTGCACCATGCTTGTGAAAAACTTCTTTCACATGCTCGCTTGAAGCCATGAAAGAATCAAGATTGACGGATTCATTGCCAGAAGCTATGTGATGAAACATGGTGTCTATATAGTCGGGACCGCATTTGTATGGCTGTACATTCATGCCGCGGTTGCGCAATGCTCTCAGCAAGCCCATTGTGAATGTTGTCTTGCCTGAGTTTGATGTGGCAGCTCCTATGAGAAAAGCATTATTCATGGTTAACACCTACTTATTTCTTTCTTAATAATACCCACAAAACAACTGGAGCTCCTATCAGTGCTGTGACTGAGTTGATAGGCAATGCACCTTCAAGTCCTGGGAGACGAGCAATGAGGTTGCACACGAGGGCTAAGCTCGCTCCGCAGAGAAGAGTGGCAGGAAGCAATAGCCTATGATCGGCAGTGCCAAACAACCCGCGGCAAATATGCGGCACGGCAAGGCCAAGGAACATTATCGGACCGCAGTATGCTGTAACAACTGCAATAAGAATGCCTGCAGAAGTGATGATGAGCAAGCGTGCATGCATGAGGTTGAGTCCAAGGTTTTTTGCATACTGTTCGCCGAGAAGAAGCATGTTGAGTGGCTTGGCAAGCAGCATGGATAGCGGAAGAAGTACAGCCATTAATCCGCAGAATACATATACTTGTCCTCCTGTGACACGGGCAAAAGAGCCAAGTCCCCAGATCACATAAGCACGAATGTCTTCTTCTGAGGAGAAGTATTTCAGCACTCCAATTATTGCCGATGCAATATAGCCAATCATCACGCCAACGATGAGAAGAGTGACATTGCTCTCTACTTTTTGAGATAGCCAAACAATGAGCGCCATCACAGATAAAGCGCCTAAGATGGCAGCAAGGGTGAGGGCCGTGTTGCCAAACAATCCGAAATTTGACATTATGCCTCCTCCAATCGTTCCTGAAAGAAGAACGACAAACGCCACTCCAAGACTCGCTGCACTACTGATTCCCAGTACGGAAGGACCTGCAAGGGGATTGTGAAAAACCGTTTGCATCTCTAATCCCGACACTGCTAATCCTGCTCCGCAAGCAAGTGCAGTGAGTGCTTGCGGCAGTCTTGTCTTAAGTATGATGCTTGTCCACACCTCATTTGTTTCATCTCCTCCAAAAAGGATGGTGAACACATCCTTTAGCGGTATGGCTACTGACCCCATAGTAAGGTTTAGCAGGAAGAAAAGAGGTATGCTCAATATGAGTAATGTCATTATGCTTGGTCGTCGCATATTAGTCTTATTTTAAGTTCTCCTTGCGGATAAACAGTTCTGCAATGTTCGTAACACTTTTTTCTTATTGTTTCAAAGAAATCTGAGGGCATTATGCTCCAAAGTTCTCGTGCAAGCTTTATATTATCAATCTTATCAGCATATTCTGGAGCCAATGATTTCAGGAAATCCTTATTCATCTGTACCTTGTGAGAGTGCGTGTCGAGATGTCCTTCGGCAAGCTTCACCGCTTTGCCAATCATAATCGCAACTGTGACGGATGGGATGCATAGTTCGTATGCCGCCTTTAATGCCTCTCCTATGAAGTTGCCATAGTGAATGCAGCGCAATGTTTTTTTTGTAGAGGCAGTTTTCTGATTGCTAAAGTCATAGTTATGGTCATGGTTATAGTCATCGTTCCCTCTTTTCACAGCGTCCTCTCCTTTTTTTCCCGACACTAAAGCAATTTCATCACATTTTATGGCAGCAGCTACCTCAATTTCTCTCTTGATGCTCTGAATGAAAGCTTCGTTGCTGAGAGGAGATACTATGCCAGAAGTGCCAATGATGCTGATGCCATTCATCACTCCGACTTTCTCGTTGAAGGTCTTTTTTGCTATCTCTTCTCCGTTCTCGACAGAAATGGTGACATCGAAATCTTCATTGCTTATATTTCGAATCTCATCTTCAATCATGCGTCGAGGAGTAGAGTTGATGGCTGGTTCGCCTACAGGGATTCCCAATCCTGGTAAAGTGACAATGCCCACCCCTCTGCCTCGTAGAAATCTGATGCCACGAGTGCCTTTTTCTGCTTTGACAATGATCTTGCATCCTTTAGTCACATCGGGATCGTCGCTGAAGTCTTTTATTACAGATGCAATGCCTTTGTCTTCGATGCATACAGGAACTGTCATAATTTCTCCGTCAGGTAGGGCAAAGGAGATTTCTTCTGATGGCTCATCGTACAGCAATGAAAGCAGCGCTGCTTTGGCTGCTGCAGTAGCGCATGCACCAGTAGTGAAACCTGTTTTCAATGGGAAAAACTCTGGTGCAGTGTGCTCTATTGCTCTTCGCAAACCATGCTTGCCGTTCACATAAATCCAATCAGAAGGCAACTGTGGGTGTTCAATGACAAACACTTTGAGTCCTAATTCTATAGCAGCCTCAACCTTTGTGAAGAATCCGCCGCTTTCCCCACTCTCTTTTGTTATTATTGCATCACAGCCAATCTGTATCATCAGTTCCTTTTCTTCATCCTTTGTTGGCAAGGTGTAATCGTCATTGTAGAAGAGCAGGTTGGTTGTGGGGAAACCATTTTTTAATGCTGTTTCTATACTTTCAGGGCGTTGCAGAATGCGGAATATCGTTTTGTGATGATTCCAGTATCCGCTTAGCTTCCCTATTGTGTTTGCACCCGACAGGGCAAGCAAGCAATGAATGTTCTCTGCGCTCATCTTTGCCACAGCATCTTCGTAGCTGCTGCAATAAACCACTCCGTCAATGTGTTTGCCAAACGAGCGCTGCAAACGAATAACTGGCATTTTTGTTGCAGCAATCTCTTGATGCAGATTCACTGCAAATGGGTGAGCTGCATCAATGATGCATTTTACATCCTTTTCCTTGCAGAAAGCAACAATTTCGTCGGCACTCAATGCGCCAGTGAGACGCACTCCATTGTGCATCTCCACATCTTGCGCACTGCTCTTTGTTGAGTAGTAGTATGGCTTACCTGCATTCTCGCAGACATCCACGGCAAGACGCCCTTCTGTTGTGCCTCCGAATATTATTATCAAGTGAGTGGGGGTGTTTATTAGTTAGTATGTTAATGATTTATTAGTTTATTCAAATTCATTTTTCAATTTGTGCTCATCGTTGTCTTCAACCGCATCTCTGAACATGTGCGTAAAGTGTCCGTCATACAGCTTGCTGAGTCCGTTGCGATTGTCAATAGCATCGCCCACTACAATCATGGTGGTTAGTGTGAGTTTATTTTCTTTCATGATTGATGCAAGGTCTTTCAGCTTACCGCGGAAGATTTTCTGATCCTTCCATGTTAGTTTGTGGCATGCAGCGACAGGAGTGTCTGGTGAATATCCTCCTTGCAGCAACTCATCCTGCACCTGCTGCGCAAGACTGGCTGACAGGAAGATACACATAGTGCTCTGGTGTTCAGCCAGCATGTGAAGTTTCTCTTTGTCAGGCATGGGTGTTCGCCCTTCTCCGCGAGTGAGTATGATGGTTTGGCATTTCTCTGGGATGGTGAATTGGCTTCTCAGTTCTGCAGCTGCGGCAAGGAAACTGCTTATGCCAGGAGTGATGTGGTAATCCATTCCATATTCATCAAAGAATGCCATTTGTTCCTGTATGGCTCCGTAGATGCATGGGTCGCCAGTGTGCAGTCTCACCACAAGCTTTCCTTTGTCGTAGAACTCTTTCATGAGTTCAAACTGCTCCTCAAGATTCATGCTGGCTGACGAACGCACTGTGGCTCCTTGCTTTGCACAGAAAGTGAGTTCACGAGGCACAAGACTTCCTGCATACAGAATGAGGTCTGCTTTTTCCAAGAACTTCCGTCCGCGCACACTCACAAGATCAGGGTCTCCTGGTCCTGCACCAACAATCTCTATATGTCCCTTGTGTTCTTTCTTCTTGCCGTTTTGTGCTAAAGCGTATGTGTAAGCTTTGCCTTCGTCGCCATGCACCCCCTTTGTCTTCTCTATCACAAGTTCGCTATCTTCGTTTGGCGCAAGAGCGGAAGCTTCTGCCACTCCATAGCATCCCGTCACTTCAAACACTTTGTCAGATGGATTTGGAATCTCTATTCCTGCAAGTTGCTCAGCACTGTAAATCTTCAGTTCGGCATGAGGCATTAATTCACATAAATGTGCCAGCAAGGGTTCGCCTTTCTTTAGTTCGATGCTGCCTACTGTAGCTATGGCTTCTATGGCATACCCTGCTTTTTCAATCTCAAGAAGCATGTCTTCAGCAATTTCCTTTGGTGCGAGTTTCTGGCATCCCACTCCGAGGTGAAGGCATCGAGGGAAATACTGTAATGTGAGAGTGCTTGATGCGTCGTATATTCTTGGCGAAACTACGATGAGGAGCTTGAATGCATCATCATTCTCGTTGCAGAATGTTGCGTATTCATCATAGCTTCTGAACAACTTCACATGTTGCGGCATCGTCTCTTCCATGTGCTTTGTCCCTGCATCGGCATGCTCTATGACGAGAGCTGTTGGCTGCAGATTGACAAATGCTGCTATTGCTTTATTCATCTGATGGTTGCTGAGTGCGGCCATGCCCCAGTTGTGTTCTCTGGCAATAGTGTCGAGAGCCCATAAGTTGCAGTTGTCGCTTTGAGTGGTTATGACAGCTTCTGCCCCAATGATGCGTGCTATGTGACGAGCAAGATTATTTGCTCCTCCCACATGGCCACTAAGCACAGGAATTACATACTTGCCACTCGTGTCAACACACACCACGGCAGGGTCGCTATGCTTGTCTTCTATTAAATCCTTTATTTTGCGCACGCAGATGCCTAGAGCCCCGATGAACACTAATGCTTCACCGCTATATTCGCCCAACTCCTTTTTTATAGTTTCTGCAAGTGTTCGGCCTTTGTCGTTTATGTATTTGTATGTAATCAAGATGTGTGAGTTTTTTAAAGTTTTCTGTTTAATTCGTTTTAATCGTCTAGCCCCTTCATCTTCTCATCTTGCCAGCATTATATATATAGGATTATGCTCGTCAATAGCAATTCGTGTTTCACGCTTCATTTCCATTCCCACAGATCTTATGCTCTCTTCAAACATCAGCTTGCTCTCTTCGCTGACGGAGTTGAACACGAGTGTTGCTCCTGGCAACATGACAGAATGCAGCTTTTCAATTATCTCTCGAAGTTTGCCACCGTGTCCGCCAATGAATACAGCATCAGGGCGCTCTATATTGCTGATATCTGTGTCGAGGAAGTTGCCAATCACCGCGTCTATGCCTGGTGTGCCAAATTTCTTGCTGTTAGCTTCCATCAGTGCCTTCCCCTCTTCGCGCACCTCAAATGCTGTGATGTGCAGATGAGGGAATTGCAGTTTTGCTTCTATGCTGACAGAGCCTGTACAGAACCCGACATCCCAAAACGAGTGCTTGTCTCTGAGGTCGAGCATGGACAGCGTGAGCAGTCGTACTGGCATCTTTGTTATCATCTTTGCGCGTCCGTTAAGCAGATGAAACTCAGTTTCTGGAATGCCAAAAGGACGCTCTCTGTTTCTTGTTTTCTGCAAAATCATGCAGTTTGGAATGGCAAATGCTCTTTCTTCTTGTGCCAGATGGCTTGCATCTGCGTATGCGAACAGAGATTCTTCTTTTTCATTACCGAGACATTCACCTATGGTGATGCTGTAGTTGTCATAGCCATATTCAGCCATTCGCTGTGCAATGGCTTGCGGAGTCTTGTGACGGTCGGTAAGCACCCCTAACAGCGGACGCCCTTCTATCAGTGCCTCATCAAACTGCTGCCATGGCCTGCCCGTCAGACTCACGGCATTCATGTCGTGATATGGCAAACACATCCTGTGAGCAAGCATCTGCAATGAGTTGAATGCAGGGAACACTTTCATTTCGGCATCGGGGCATTCTCTCTGCACAGTGTTGGCAAAGCCATAGAACAGAGGGTCGCCCGAAGCGAATATCACAACCGATTCGTAGTGTGCATATTGCTCAAATACTCCTGACAGAGGCACGGCAATGTCAATCCAAGTAGCGTTATCTGGCAATATGCTCTCGACAATCTCTCGATGACGCTTGCCTCCAGAAAAGACACTCCCTGAGCGGACGGCTTCCATCACTCGTGGCGGAAACCATTGCTCACGGCTATCGCTAATTCCTATGATTATACACTTTTTCACTACACATCCCTCCCTGGCATCAGCTTTTCAGCATCATCGTATGTTAATATGCTATTCACCAATGTGGCTGCAAGATTACTGCCTCCTTTTCGCCCGTCAATGATAATCTTTGGAATGTCCTTGAAAGGCTTTGCAGCATGCTTGCTTTCTTCCACATGCACGAAACCAACGGGAGCACCAACGATTCCTGCAGGACAGCATTTTCCTTTGCGTATAAGTTCGCACAGTTCGAGCAATGCAGTAGGCGCATTTCCAAAGGCATACAAAGCATCAGGATACTCCTCGGCAGCAAGGCGCATTCCTGCCTGAGCTCTTGTGATGTTGAGTGCTCGTGCCATTTCTGCACCTCTTGGGTCGTTGATGTAGCATACCGTCTTGATTCCCAGTCGTTCTAAGGCTCCCTTTCTTATGCCAGAAGCCACCATGCTCACATCAGTCACAATGGTTGTTATCTCCCCTCTCCTCACTTTCTCAAAGAGTGTCTCTGCAGCATGGTCATCCATCCACACGAGATGCTCCATGTCAAAGTCGGCAGTGGTGTGAATAGCATGCAGCATTGGCCATAATTTCCACAGAGGCATGTTAGGATTCTTCAGTTCCTTGCGTATCGTCTGGAACGACTTTATCATAATACTCTGCCCCACATTCGCCCCCTCATCGCATTGATTCCTGTAGTATCCGCGTGGAGTCACCATTTTGACATCCTCTGCTAGCATTTTGTCATGGTCATAAACCATCTCACTCTGGCTGTTTCCGATGATAACCACAGTAAACATATCCACATCCTCAGGGTCAAAATCCTTCAGGGTTGTGATTTTCACTTCTTGCTCCTCGCGTCCTGCCTGTCTCACATAGCCAACAACATTCTCGCTGCTTCTCTCCTTGAGAAACAGTTCCTTCAGTCGGTGCAGCTGCCAATACCTCCCGTGACTTTTCGGATTGTATATTGCCGTGACAAAGTCTGCCTCAGCAGCAGCCTTGATGCGCTTTTCTATAATCTGCCACGGAGTCATAAGGTCGCTAAGAGAGATTACGCAGAAGTCGTGTCCCATAGGAGCGCCCAGCAATGATGCCGCTTTCTGGAAAGCGCTGATGCCAGGCAAGGCTACTATCTCGATGCCCGATTTGCGCTCTTTCTCCATTTCGTGAATCAGCGGAGCCATGCCGTAGATGCCAGCATCGCCGCTCGAAATCACACACACTGTTTTTCCCTCTTCTGCCAGCATGAATGCTTGCTCTGCTCTGTCTCGCTCCTTCTTCATGCCAGTATCCACACACTCTGTGCCAGGCCGCAGGTATGCTTCTATGAACTGAAAGTAGTATTTGTATCCAACCACCACATCGCTTTCCTGCACAGCTCTCATCACTGCAGGCGTGATGTCCTCAGCAGATCCAGGTCCAATTCCTGCAACATATATTTTTTTCATATCGCCCTTGTCAATTAGTTTTTTTTGAATTTATCACCCTTCAAACGAGACCCTTAAGCTAACCACCATTGCTCTTCCTGGATTCACAGTTGAGAAATTGGAGTTCCAAGGTGAAGTGTCTCGCTTGTTGAAGATGTTCTCAATGCCGAAGCCTGGCTCTACAGTCATGTTTTTGAGAGAGAAACTGTGACGAGTGCTCAAGTCCCACTGCTGATACTTAGGTGCATAGCCATAAGTGCTGCTATATCTTTCACCTTGTATATGGCCGTTAAAGTTCATGTTGAGGCGGTAGTTGCCCCAAGCCCTTTGCCAAGTCACTGAGACATTGGCGATGTGCCTCACGCTTTTATCCACAGGGCTCTCCGTTGTCTCATATTCCTGAGTCATAGAGTTAAGCGTTCGTGTCTTTGCTTTCGAATCGGTGAATGTATATCCTCCGCCCAGAGTGAATCCATAAGGAAGAATGAACTTCACGCTTGCGCTGACACCCTTAATCTGAGCCTTGTCGATGTTGTCTCTCTGACGAATTGTAGTCCATCCCTCGCTTTGAATCTCCGAGAGATGCGCATTGGCGTCAATCTCATTCTGAGTCATTGTGCGGTAGTTAATCATGTCGCGGATTTTGTTGATGAAACCGCTCACGCTGATGTTCAGCCACTCGTTGCCATACTCAGCATTCACATTCCAGAAATCATTCTTCTCAGGTTTCAAGTCAGGATTGCTGATAGTGTATCGGGCAGCGGTTTTTGCCTGATCGGTAGCATAGAGCTGCGACAAGGCTGGGGTGCGGTAACCGCCAGCATAGCTTGCACGCAGACGCAAGCCCCCAGTGTGGAAGAACAATGCAGCGTTCGGAGTCACATTGCTGCCGAAGTTATCGTTGTAAGTATATCGCACGCCAGCCACGCCCTCAAGGCAATCCAGAATCTGCATTTCGTCCTGTGCAAAGAAGTTGTAAGTGCTTGTGTGCTCATTGTCAATGTTGTCAGAAGCGCTGTTCAGATAGTCCTGCACACATTCAGCACCAGCGCTCAGTTTGTTGCTCGGGCTCAGACGAAATATGCCCCTCAAGGTCTCGTTATAGTAGTGCGTACGCTTCCTCACTTCCTCATATCCCTCAGCCTCGCTTGTTTGCCAGTAGTCATATTTAGAAGAGAAATTGTCGCTGTACAGGTCTAAGTAGATGTGCGTGTTCCTGTTGGGAGTCCATCGAGCGCCAGCGCCATAGTTGTATGACTTATGGTGCAAGTCATAGGTATAAGCATTCTTCGCTGTGTAAGTGTATGCATATTTCTTGCTGCCATTGTCATCGTCATCGTTATGTCCATCGTCAACAACACTCTTCTTTTGAGTAAAATAAGTTGCGCTCTGAGGTCGGTCAGTGCGATAGTCGTAGTAGTTTCCGCGCACATACATGTCCCATTTGTCATTGAAGGTCCAAGTCATCTTCTCGCTGATGTTGTTGCTATGGAAACCCGTTGACATAGGTCTGCCCGTAAGCTTCATCACCGTCTCATCACCCTCCTCAAACGCCTGACACCTATTCACCTGCCAGTTGTCAGCCTGCTTATGGCTGAATGCGGTGAAGCTGCCGAACTTCCCAGCATTCACATCCACATTGATGTCTTCGTCCAGTCGCCCCTTGCTCGACATCCTGGTGTTGTTCACCACGCTCACATTCTCCCTGCTCTCATCTGTAATTATGTTTATCACTCCAGCAATCGCATCGCTTCCATAAAGTGCGCTTGCAGCACCCGACAGAATCTCTATTCGCTTCACATTGTCAAGGCTGATGCGGTTCCATCGGTCATCACCGCTTAGCCGCTTGCCATTTTCAAGAATCACGATATACTCGTCGCTCACGCCGTTGAAGTTCACCGATGTCCCCATGCCGCTCGTGTGCGTGGTGATGTTCGTCGTCAGTCGGGTGAGAGCATCCTGCAAGCTGCTCACCTGAGCATCCTTCAGTTCCTTAGCCGACAGCACCTTCACCGCCACAGGTGAATTCTCAGCCTTGCGGTATGTGCCAGTGCCAGTCACTATGACCGGATTGAGGTCAATGCTTTTATCTGCAGAAATATTAGTTTGTGCCTCAGCACAACATGCTGCAGCAAGGCATGCTGCAGTCAAAAGAAATCTATTCATAGAGTTGTTTAAGCCCAAATCCTGGGGAGTTATAAACACGAAAACGCTGACCTTGCTGGGTTTTCTGGCTTGTGCATACGCATTTACAGTAGCAGGAACTGCTCAGGCCTTCCACCTGATTGCCCCATCAAAATCCACCACAAAGTTACGAATAAATATTCATACACGCAAAATGTGAAGCGACAAACAACAAAAAAAGACAAAAAGAGATAGCGCTTCGAAGTGCTATCTCTTTTTGCAGAACCAATGCTGCCTATCATGCCTTTATCTCAAAAGCCCTCGCAATCTCTTGCGGAAGAAGAATTCGCTTTCCTTGAAACGCAAAGGATCGTTCAGCACATTTCCTGACTGGTCTAATGTGACCACTTCCTGAAATCCGCTGAATGAGAGGGCGTTCATCATCGACACATAATCTGCTTTTGAGATGTACAAAAATGTCTCCTCCGGATACCGCCTGTTAAGCCCTGACAGCATTTCACGCTCGGCGTCATTCGAAGCGATTCCGCA
>JAGHVC010000237.1 GCA_018064505.1 Candidatus Minthosoma caballi
CATCTATATCCATACATTCAATTTTTTATTATTAGACATTAATCAACAAATCCTACTGCAAAATTAATCATCAGCTTTTTCTCCACAAAACAAAAATGCTTCGCAAACCTTGCGAAGCATTTCTATTGATGACGATCGGCACACAGATAATCCATGTAAGCCCAATAATATGAATCTGATGAAATAAAAAAACGCTTGCCTTTGTTGTTGAATTTCAAAGGCAAGCGTTCATATTATGGAGAAATTAATCTCTTATGCTTTTTTTATTTGTGTACCACACGATCGCGAAGCTCAGCGAGTTTGCCTGAGTTCCAACGGTCAGTTGTGCCTACGAGGTAGCCAGTGATGCGCTGGAGTGTGTCGATGTGGTCACTTCCGCACTTTGGACATACTGTGAGGCCTTGAGTAGCATCTTCGTAGCCGCAGTTCATGCAACGGTTGCGGTTGTGGTTTACTGATCCGTAGCCAATGTTGTACTTGTCCATGAGGTCCACGATGTTCATGATTGCCTCTGGGTTGTGAGTTGCGTCGCCGTCAATCTCTACATAGAAGATGTGGCCGCCGCGAGTGAGCTCGTGGTATGGTGCCTCGATTTCAGCCTTGTGGCGAGGAGAGCAGTTGTAGTAAACTGGCACATGGTTGGAGTTTGTGTAGTAGTCCTTGTCTGTAACGCCAGGTATAACACCGAACTTCTTGCGGTCGCCCTTTGTGAATCGGCCAGAGAGGCCCTCAGCAGGAGTGGCGAGGATAGAGTAGTTGTGCTGGTATTTCTCGCTGAAATCATTAGCGCGGTCACGCATGTAAGTGACGATCTTAACGCCGAGCTCCTGAGCTTCAGCGTCTTCTCCGTGGTGCTTGCCCACGAGCGCGATAAGACATTCTGCAAGTCCGATGAAGCCGATGCCAAGTGTTCCTTGGTTGATTACAGACTCAATTGTGTCGTTCTCTCCGAGTGTGTCGCCACCTACCCAGAGCTTGCTCATGAGGAGCTGGAACTGCTTTGCATAAGCTGTCTTCTGGAACTTGTAGCGCTCATGAAGCTGATGTGCTGTGATTTCGAGCATGTTGTCAAGCTTTGCAAAGAATGCATTGATGCGCTCTTCTTTGTTCTCAATGTCACGGCACTCGATTGCGAGGCGTACAATATTAATAGTAGAGAATGAGAGGTTGCCACGGCCAATTGATGTCTTCTCGCCGAAACGGTTTTCAAACACGCGTGTGCGGCATCCCATTGTTGCAATCTCGTACTTGTAGCGTTGTGGGTCGTTGATGTCCCACTTGTCGTGATGGTTGTAAGTTGCGTCGAGGTTTACGAAGTTAGGGAAGAAACGGCGAGCTGTAACCTTGCATGCGAGGCAATAAAGGTCGTAGTTGCGGTCGCCAGGGAGGTAGCTTACGCCACGCTTTTTCTTCCAAATCTGGATTGGGAAGATGGCTGTTGCGCCATTGCCAACTCCTTCGTAAGTGCTCTCAAGCAACTCGCGGATAACGCAGCGTCCTTCTGCTGAAGTGTCTGTGCCGTAGTTGATGGAGCTGAACACAACCTGATTGCCACCGCGAGAGTGAATAGTGTTCATATTGTGAATGAAGGCTTCCATTGCCTGATGCACGCGACCTACGGTGCGGTTGATAGCATGCTGGTATGCGCGCTCTTTGCCTGTAAGGAAATCTATTGGCTTCTCAACATAGTCCTCAATTTTAGCGTCGTAGAGGTCGCTGAAATCTTGGCCAGTCATCTGCTCGATGTACTTGATCTCTTCCTGATAGCTCTTGCGCACATAAGGTGCCATATAAAAGTCAAATGCAGGAATTGCCTGGCCGCCATGCATCTCATTCTGGGCAGTTTCGAGGCTGATACAAGCAATTGTACTTGCTGTCTCGATGCGCTTAGCAGGACGGCTCTCACCATGACCTGCAATGAATCCATGATTAAGGATATTGTCGAGTGGATGCTGCACGCAAGTGAGAGACTTAGTAGGGTAGTAGTCTTTGTCGTGGATGTGCAGGTAGTTGCCTTTTACGGCTTCGCGAGTAGCAGGCGAGAGAAGATAGTCGTCAACGAATGGCTTAGTGCTTTCGCTTGCAAACTTCATCATCATGCCTGCAGGTGAGTCTGCGTTCATGTTGGCATTCTCGCGAGTGATGTCTGTGTTTTTTGCCTCGATGATCTCAAGGAACATTGATCGTGTCTTTGCGCGACGAGCAATGCTGCGCTGGTCACGGTATGCGATATACTTCTTTGCAACTTCCTTACGAGGGCTTTTCATGAGCTCGAGTTCGACGAGGTCTTGTATTTCCTCGACGGTCATCTGCTCTTTGCCTGTTACGCCAATGCGGTCAGAAATCTTCTGGATGAGTGCTTCATCTTCGCCTTTTTCTGTCTGAAGCATGGCTTTGCGGATGGCGGCTTTGATCTTTTCTTCGTTATAGCCTACGATTCTGCCATCGCGCTTTCTTACGGTCTGTATCATTGTGGTCTTTTTGGTTAGAGTGAGTATGTGTTATTGTAAAAAATCTTGTTTATTTGGCGTTGTGCAGTTGCTAAGTGCTGCTTTGCAGTTAATTACTATATAGTATATAATATTGTGTAATTTTACTGGTCGTCGTTGCCTCTTAATGTGAGGTTTTGTCTCTCTTTTTGGCATGTACGAAAAACGATGCGAAGATATATTATATTTCCCGAAATAGCAAATAATTTCATAATAAATTTTCGAGAAATTTTCTTTTTGGGAAACTTTTCGACTTTGCAAAAAATGCAAATAAATGATAAACAAATACATAGCTAAGCAAAAGGGAAAACTTTTTATTTTTAATGATTGTCCCAGTTTCCCAAATTGTTAACTATGAAGTTGCAATTGTTGTTTTTTCTGTATTATGACGAAGCTGCATTCTAATAGACTTTTGTATTTAAAAAACTCCGCCATTCAAAGGCAATCACTTGTCCTTGAATGGCGTTTACATGAGTTCGACTATTTCCATTAAAAACTATTTAGATTAATTAAAATGTATCTATATTGTGTCGCTTCTGCAGCGAACTTGTTTTTGTAATGGAACCTGTTACTTTTGTGTGTCTTTTAGATTAGATTAAGATCTATCGAATTAATTGAATTATTAATAAAACTTTTTTGATTGGTCAATTTATTGTGTATGTCTGTTTCTTAGTATTAATTTTTGGTTTTAAGTTGGGAAAGTTTGAAAATCTTTTATAAAATTATCGGCTTGCTACATCAGAATCAGCTGGGCCTGCGAAGCGGTTGTCTTTCCAGTTTCCTGCGTAAACATTACCATTGGCAGTTGTGTAAGTACCTATGCCGTTGCGCATATCCTCATGGAACTGACCTGTGTAAGTTGCACCTGAAGCCCAAACAAATGTGCCTTGACCTTCAATCTTAGATGCTGCAAAATTACCTTCATAAACATTGCCGTTTGCGTAAGTATACTTGCCCTGGCCTTCTTTTTCGCCATTCACCCATTGTCCAGCATAAACATCGCCATTTGCATGAGTGTAAGTTCCGAAACCATTGCGAGCATTGTTTTCGAAGTGACCTTCGTACTTGTCGCCATTAGCTGAAATAAAAATGCCTTCGCCTACTCTTACATCGTCGACCCATTCACCTTCGTAAGTGTCGCCGTTTGCCCAAGTAAGTTTGCCATGGCCATTGCGCTTGCCGTTGTGCCACTCGCCTTCATAAACATTGCTACGAGCTGCATAAAAAGCTGTACCTTGACCGTCCTGCTTACCGTCCTTGAACTGTCCTTCATAAATGTCGCCATCTACCCAAGAGTAAGTGCCGAAACCTTCAAGTTTGCCGTCTACAAATGTTCCTTCGAAGCGGTCGCCATTATTCCACTCGTAAACACCTTGTCCGTGCATCTTGCCGCCTTTCTTAGCGCCAGTGTACTTTCCAGCATTCTTGAAGTCAGGAGTCTTCTGATCTCCGTGATCCGCTGCCATTGCGTGGCTGTAACCGCCGATGGCAAGGAAAGATAAAACTGAAATAATGAACTTCTTCATAACAAAGTCCTTTCTTTTTTGGTTAAACAATATAAAAATAGCTTTCGCTTGTTTTTTTGATTTTTACAATGCAAAGATACCCGATTTGTTAACTGATACCAAACAAAAACGGAATTATTTTAAATAAATGTATAAAAATTATTAGTTTTGCTCCGAATTTAAACAATTTTAGCGATTTTATATAAGAAACATGATGTGATGTTAGATACATAACAATACCTCAAGAATACATAAACGGATGTCGTAGGAAACAAAAACGGTGCTACATTAGGGCTATTTTGTGTAAAAATCGTTATAAAGATGCAATAAAGAGTAGAGGGCTGGCGTGAGAAAATGAAAATGTCAGGAATAAGAAACTATGAAAATTAGGTGTGTTTTAGTATTAATTATTAAGAATATGATAACAAAAAAGGTTCGAACCTAATATAGGCTCGAACCTTAATGAGTAGATATTTTAAGTAAAGAAATGTTAAATTTTTACTTCTGCTTGTAGAAAGGAGTGATGTAAGTCAAAACTATTGAGGTTGAATTCTTAGAAACAACAAGCTTAGTTCCATCGTTCGAAACTGCATAATCGAATGATCCGTTGTTAGGAATCTGGTGGTAAACAACATTGAAAATGTTTACAGCTTCGTTGAAAGATACCTCTGGGTTGTCAGTTGGAATCTCAACTGTAAGTTTGCCAACTTTTCCACTTTTGCTCACATTAGTGTAGTCAAGGCTGAGGTAAATTTCTTTTCCTTGACAGTTACCTTTGAGGCAATCGCGCGAACTGTCATAGATGTAACCACGCTTTGAAATTTCCTGAGCTACATTTGTGTAGTTTGAATTCAAATCGATGCCGTCAAAGTCGAAGGCATTAGCGCAGAATGCTACAAGCATCATTGCCATGAGAAGAACACACTTTTTCATAGTTGATAATTTTTAGATGTTTTCTGTTTTTTTATTTATTAATGATTTTATTCTTGCCATGTTATTATATACTCTGTCTTAAACAAGTAATACTTATGTCTTTTGTATTGCAAAGATACTATTTTAAATTATTACATCAAAACAAAATGTAAGGAAAAAATCTTATACTTTGTATTTTCTAAGAATTATTCCTTACATTTTGTAAGTTGTAGTTTGCAAAACTACTCGAAAGCATCCATTGTACTGTTCTTTCCTAAGTCGCTATATGCAGTTTTGAGGAGTTCGTTAGTGATTTCGAAGTCTTTGTTAATTGGGCGTCCTTTATCTTTCAAAGAATGTGAGAACATCCAATCGTATGTCTGGTACATATAGAAGATTCTTGCTGGTGCACCATGGCTTGCTCCTGGAAGTCTTGTGTAGATGAGACGAGATGTATCGCCATTTTTCTTCATTTGAGCAACAACTTTGTCAGATTCAGAAATTGCCACAGCTCTGTCGGCTGTTCCATGAATAATCCACATAGGAAGTTTGTTCAGTCCAGTAAGGTCTTTAGCCGTTGCTCCTCCACACATTGCCATTCCTGCTGCAATGCGATCAGGATAGGCTGCGCACATGTCAATTGTGCCATAACCTCCAAGTGACATGCCATAAACATAAATTCTATTGCTATCTACATTATACTTCTTTTCTGCCCATTCAATGAGATTCATGATTTTACGAGGATTCCATGAACCGCCAGGATTCTGAGGGACAAGCACATAGCAATCAATGGCTCTGCCTCTTTTAAGTGCATCAATCGGACCATATTTTTTTACTCTTTCAAGATTGTTGCCACACAAGCTTGCTCCATGCAAGAACACAAGAAGTGGACGATGAGCCTCTTTCGATTCGATATTTTCAGGAGTGTAGAACCAGAAATTGTAAGAATCTTTCACAGTGCCATGGTGCGGCTTGCAGTCCTGTGCACTTGTACTATTCGATATAGCGAATAATATTATAAATAATGTGATGATTGATTTTGTTCTCATTTCTTTTTGCCTTAGTTAGTTTTTAATATATTCATTATTTAGTCGTTTCAATATTTTCGGTTTCATCTTTCTCATCCTTTAGAGGGTGGATAAAAAGGAACCTTGCTCCATTTGTGTAGGAGGTGTCGAGTTTTGCTTTTCCATGCATTAGCTCTGCAAGCATTCGGCAAATAGGAAGGCCCAGGCCTGTACCTTGCTTAAATGTGTCAAGCTTTTCAAATCTGCCAAAAATAACTTCAGCTTTGTTTGCAGGCACGCCCTCGCCAGTGTCAGTGACAGAGAAGGTAATGTTTCCCGGATGCTCAGAGAGAGAGCAATGAATGTGAATCTCGCCTTCGCTTGTATGCTTAATAGCATTAGTGAGATAGTTGATTATGATTTGGCATGAGCGTTGCATGTCTGAGTGAATCAAGAAGTTATCATCAACTTCTGATGTCATGTAAAGCTTTATGTGGTCAGGGCAACGGTATGAAACAGTGTTGATAGCGTTTTTGCAAATCTCATTTACTGAGCAATCAGCAAAGTTGAGCCTATACTTTCCGCTGTTCATATCCGAAATGTCAAGAATGTCATTAACCAATGTGGTAAGCATGTCAGTATTGCTCCTGATGATGTCACCATACTGCTTCATTTCTTCGTCACTAATACTATCACGCATTTCTGGCGTGGTGACAAGCTGAGAGAATCCGCAAATTGCATTGAGTGGAGTTCGGATCTCATGGCTCATGTTCTGGAGGAATTGCTTTTGTGTTGCATTTGCTCTCTGAATTTTTTTCTTAGCTTTGAGCATTCTCTGGTTCGTATAGATAAGCAGCAACACTATAATTATAGCAAACAAAGCAATAAGAATTGCTATTGTCGTCTCGCGATTTGACTTCTGAACCTTAAGGTTATAGACATCAAATTGCTTTTGAAGGTCGTTCAACTGCATGGAATACATGTAGTTAAAGTTCGATTCAAGCCTATTGTTGATTTCTTGCTCAATCTCCAATGCTTCTTTGTGGCGGTTAAGTGCTTTGAGCACCTCAACCTGTTGTTTCAAATAAGCAGATTGCACAAAATCATAATCGTCAAATCTATTCACATAAGAAAGGGCCTTCTCAGGATTTCCCATGGCAAGATAATAGCGCGATATCAACACATTTACAATGTCTTGCGACTCCGGATCGTTTTCGATAATGTAGTCGCTTGCCAAATTAACATATTTCTCCGCCTCTCTGGCATTGCCATTTTTCACATAATATGCAATTCTATATGCCGCATAAAGAGTTTTGTTCCTGAAATACATCGGATATGAATTATCCTTTGATGATATTTCATTCAGTTTTTCTCCTTCTTCGATGAAAGGAAGAAGCTCTTCCTCAACTTCTGTATTAATCAACAAATCGCATATCAACAAGTTGAGATGAAGAGAGTACTGAGCTTGATCATCATGCTTTTTACTAAGGTTGTATGCCTGCTTGAAACTTTCTGTAGCGTTTGTGTTGAGGAACATTGAATGATACACCTGTCCAAGCATTTCATATCCAGTAGTTCTTCCGAAATCATCTTTTGTGTCAGTTTCAAGAATCTCTTTTGCAACCTCCATTGCTGTGGAGAAACGCCCAGTATTAATATATGTGTAGCAAACGAAGCTCTTTGTGTCGCACAGATAGTGCATATATTCTTTTGACTTCAAGTTGAGAGAGAGAAGTTTTTCATAATAGATATATACAGAATCATAATATTGGCAATGCATTTCATTGATGTTGTCATAATTGTAAGCGCAGCGGCACAAATGTCTCAGTGCAAAAGCTTGCGAATCTACATCTCCAGTTTTCAGAGCACAATCGTATATTACTTTCAGAAGATAAAATTCCGTCAGGTCATTAGCATAATTCTCTTTCAGAGCTTTAGCCGAATCAAGACGCTGACTGACATCCGTGATTGAGTTGATGCGTTTCTGAATACTTGCCATATCATCAGTGGTGCTGGCAGTCATTCTTGATGGAATGAGAGTCAACACTATAATAGATAATATGATCAGAATAAGCTTATTTGTCACGCTCTAATTATGCTAGAAAAATGTGGTTTTTCAAATATCAATGCAAAGTAACAAAAAAAATTAATAAGTTAAAAGGAATATGATGTTATTTTTTCATAACAGAATCGTTAAAGATGGG
>JAGHVC010000078.1 GCA_018064505.1 Candidatus Minthosoma caballi
CTATATATGTTTAGAAGAGTTTATGAGCCTTCATACGAAGATCGAAGATGCAAGCCGATGTCTGAATTCTTACTGCAAAGCAATTGATGAGAATAGGGGCATTAAGGACTAGAGTGAGCTCTTAACTTCTATAACTACTGTAATTGTTTAGAATTGAGGTATTAATGGATAGAGTTAGCAATTCATTCGTCTCTAACTTCTTTAACTCCTCTAACTTCTTTAACTTCTATAAAAAACACAATGACTCCAGAACAAAAAAGAAGATACTCACGCCACATTCTGCTGGACGGCATAGGCAAAGACGGACAAGAACGCTTGATCAACAGCAAGGTATTGCTGATCGGAGCTGGCGGTCTTGGTTCTCCCAATGCATTGTATCTTGCAGCGGCAGGTGTGGGCACTATAGGAATTGCTGATGGCGATGTGGTGAGCCTGAGCAATCTGCAGAGGCAAGTAATCCATTTCACGGATGATATTGGCAAACTGAAAGTGGAGTCGGCAAAGGATAAGATGATGAGGGTTAATCCTGATGTCAAAGTCATTGCCTATCCTGAGTTCATAACGGAAAGCAATGCGCTGGAATTGATAAAGGATTATGATTTCATCATAGATTGCACCGATTCTTTTGCGTCTAAATATCTCGTGAATGACGCCTGTGTCATGGCAGACAAGCCTTTCTGTGCAGGCGGAGTGGTGAGGTACGGAGCACAGGTCATGACCCATGTGCCTGGCTCTGCTTGCTATCGCTGCTTTTTCCCAGAACCACCAGAGAAAGAAAATGTTGAGACATGTTCGACTGTAGGTGTTCTCGGGAGTGCCGTGGGCATGCTTGGCACCATTCAAGCCACAGAAGCAATTAAATACTTAACGGGAGTTGGCACTTTGCTTACCAACACCTTGCTTACATTTGATGTTCTCACGATGCAGTTCATGCGCATAGATTTCTCTCGCGATGAGCATTGCCCAATTTGTGGTGAGCATCCAACAATAAAAGAACTGAAAGAGTATTCTTTCCAACCATGTAGAAAAAATGTTTAGCGAAGAATTAAAAAAATACGATTGGGACGAGACAACCCAGAGGATTGCCTCCAAGACTGATGCTGATGTGCGCCGCGCGCTTGCCAAAAGCCACTGCGACATCGAGGACTTTATGGCTCTCCTTTCTCCTGCTGCAGAACCATACTTGGAACAGATGGCCCGACTCAGCCGTAAATACACAGAGGAGCGATTCGGCAGAACCATGTCGATGTTCATTCCTCTATACATAACCAACTCTTGCTCAAACTCTTGCGTCTATTGCGGCTTTCATCGCGAAAACCCAATGGCTCGCACCATCCTCACTCCTGAGCAGATAGAAGATGAATACAAAGCAATCAAAAAACTCGCTCCTTTTGAGAATATTCTGCTCGTGACAGGAGAGAATCCAGCCAAGGCAGGCGTTCCTTACCTTGCCAAAGCAATAGACATTGCGAAGAAGTATTTTTCCAACATCAAGATTGAGGTAATGCCTCTTGACACAGACGAATACAAAGAGCTGTGTCACCACGGATTGAATGGTGTGATTTGTTTCCAGGAAACATACAATCGCGAACATTACAACATCTATCACCCTCGAGGCATGAAGTCGAAGTTTGAGTGGCGCTGCGACGGATTCGACAGAATGGGACAAGCTGGTGTACACTCAATCGGCATGGGCGTGCTTATTGGCTTGGAGAAAGATTGGCGTACAGATGTGACCATGATGGCCCGTCATCTGCGCTATCTTCAGAAGCACTATTGGCGAACAAAATACAGCGTCAACTTCCCTCGCATGCGTCCTGCTAAAAACGAGGATTTTCACCCTAACTGCTACATGACTGACAAGGAACTGGCTCAAGCCACATTCGCTATGCGCATCTTCGACCACGATGTTGACATTTCATACTCGACACGCGAACCTGCGTTCATTCGCGACAACATGTGCACGCTTGGCGTTACCACCATGTCGGCAGAGAGTAAAGTGAATCCAGGCGGTTATTACACTTATCCTCAAGCACTTGAGCAATTCACCGTGAGCGACGAGCGCACTGCAGTAGAGATCAACAAGCGCTTGAAAGAACTTGGCCGTGAACCTGTCTGGAAAGACTGGGATGCAAGTTTCGATTTGATTAAAGTATAATGTATATAGTATTCACGCTACCGAATTTCTTTGAAGGAGAAGCAGAGGCAATAACCACGATGTTTCAATCTGGCCTATTGCGTCTGCATCTTCGCAAACCAGACAGCACAGCTGAAGAGTGCCGCCTGCTGCTTCGTGCATTGCCTTCTGTTTACCATAAGCGCATTGTAATTCACGATCATTTTGAATTACTCAACGAGTTTGACCTCTGTGGAATTCATCTGAACAGCCGCAATCCAAAAGCACCTGAAGGATGGAAAGGGCATGTTTCCGTTTCATGCCACAGCATAGAAGAGCTAGAAGAAAAAAAGAAGGAAAACTTCTCATATCTGTCCCTATCTCCTATCTTCGACTCTATCTCAAAAAGTGGCTACTGCTCAGCATTTACACCTGAGGAATTACACGAGGCTCGCGCCAAGGGAATAATTGACGAGCGAGTGATGGCGCTTGGAGGCATTTGTCATGACAATGCAGAAGAAGCACTTAGCTATGGCTTCGGTGGCGTGATGGTGCTTGGCGATGCTTGGAAAAAGCAAGCCCTCCCTGTAGTGCTCACCATTGCAGGAAGCGATTCAAGTGCAGGAGCAGGCATTCAGCAAGACTTGAAGACAATTACGAATTGCGGCTGCTACGGAGCAACTGTAATTACAGCCATCACTTCTCAGAACACACTTGGAGTGCAAGGAGTGATGCCTGTACCTGCCGATGTGGTGGAAAGCCAAATGCGTTCCATCTTCAGCGACCTGCGTGTAGATGCAGTAAAGATAGGCATGATTCCTAATTCGGAAGTAGCACAAGCCATCATTAATGTTCTTAAAGAAGAGCGTATGAGAAGCATTCTGCCGATTGTATGCGACCCAATAATGCTCTCCACCAGCGGCACAAGACTAATGTCGGAGGATTGCATCAATCTGGTTCATAATGAATTATTCCCAATGTGCACACTCGTCACTCCCAACATTCCAGAGTACGGATATCTGCACCAGAAAGGCTTGGGCATCAGTACCAATTTGCTGTTAAAAGGTGGCCATGCTGAAGGAGAAAAGATGACAGACACACTTCATCTTATTGACGAAGCAAAGCAGCTATCATTTTCCACACAGCGAATCAAATCAAGCAATCTGCATGGCACAGGATGCACCCTCTCTTCTGCAATTGCCTCTGGCTTAGCTCAACGCCTGCCACTTTCTTCTGCAGTGGAGTCAGCAAAGGATTATATCACTCGTGCCATCGCCGGAGGTGCAAATCTCAAAATCGGAAAAGGCAATGGACCGCTATGGTATAAGGAATAAGGAAATCACAGCAATTCCATGATTTCTACCAGCTTATCCACCTCAGCACAAGCTCCTTCACTACCCTTTTGGCTCCAATTCCATCTGTTGAAATAAATCTGGTCAATGCCAGCATTGCGAGCGCCCATGATGTCGGTGTTGAAATTGTCACCAATCATCACGGTTTTTTCCCTGTTTGCTCCCGTCGTCTTCAGTGCATACTCAAAGAATGCAGGATTAGGCTTATTCACTCCCGCATCTTCAGAAAGAATTATAGAAGTGAAATATCGGTCAGTATCAGACGCCTTGAGTTTCTTGTACTGCACCTCATGAAAACCGTTGCTGCACAGATGAAGTCTGTATCGTGGCTGCAGGTATTCAAGCAATTCGCGAGCGCCCTCAAGTATGCCCGGCTTGCAGCTGCACAAGTCGAGAAAAACATCGCTAGCCTTAAGACAATACTCCCGAGTAGGATACAAGCCTTTGCCGCAAATTAAAGGACGGCGGAAACGCTCCACCATCAGATAATCCCTGTCTATTTCACCGCGGCTATACTGAGTCCACAATTCAATATTTGCCTTCCAATACGGAACCGTGAAGTCTTCCAGAGTGTCGAAATATCTCCCTAGATTCAGTTCCTCAAACAGTTCCTGCAGAGCTATTTCAGCGTTTCCATGCGTATCATATATTGTGTCGTCAAAGTCGATGAACACATCTTTATATTCTTTTTTCATTGTATATTACTAACCTTGATTACTTAATTACTAACCTTGATTTTTTGACGCTGCAAAGTTAATGATTATAAAATAACCAAAATGCGATTCGATGCGATTCGATGCGATTCTTCCGAATTTTTCTCTAATAATTTTCGTTGACATGCTTTTTTTTGCAATTTATATGTAATAAACAAAAAAAATGCTTAACTTTGTATCGTACTAATATGAAAAAGGCATCCCGAAATATTTATTTATTTATTGTAAGTGCAATCGTGCTTATCACACTGACCCTGTCAGCATGTGGTGGTAATGCTGTGTCTGATCTTCCTAAACACAGCATTGTCGTGATTCACTCGTGGGATAGTGTCAGTGAAGAGAACGACCACTTTAGCAAGACAATGGACGATGAATTTGTCCAGCAGAACATCAACGCTGAGGTGCATCACATCTACGCAAACATGAGGCACCGACTGGGCAAAGACTTCATGGACGAGGATTGGCCTAAATATTGCGACTCTCTGAAAAAGTGGAAGCCTGAAGTAATTCTTCTCAATGATGACCCTATCGTGGAATGGGCGCTTCGTTTGCCAGAGCGTGACTCCATTCTGCTTAAAACACCTGTGATTTTCTCCGGAGTGAATGCTTTGCTGCGCGACTCTCTCCACCGCTACCCTCTCATGACAGGATTTGAGGATCACATAGACTTCCGACGCAACATAGAGTTGCTCATGAAGATTGAAAACACTCAGAGCGTAATCGTAGAGCTTGACTTTTCCGACACCGACATAAAACTGCGTCAGCAATTGGAATCAATACTTGCTGACACAACTAAGTTTGTCAACAACAGCGACTTCCATGTCACAGCACTGCACAAAGACTCACTTGCCAAGAAATATCCCGGCCAAGCTGTAGTTAGTGTCATCTCGTGCGAGCGTCCATACATAAACCATGCTGTAGGCGAGGAAGAATCTGTGGGAAAAGACAATATTCTCAAACTGCAGACACGCTCAAAGGAGATGATTCACTTGCAAGTGAAACATGACATCTACAGCTCATCGCTCATAGACCACTCTCATCGTCCTCAGTACACTTGCATACGCGAGCAATTCAACAATCCTGGCCGTGTGCGATTCCTTGGCGGATACTTCACAAGCACAGCCACACAGATTTCCGATCAAGTTGCATACGCTGTTGACATCATAAACGGCTATAGCCCTAAGTCACTGCCAATCAGTGTGCACCGCAGCGACTACTACATGGATTGGAATGCCATGCAGATGATGACGCCTCCAATGCAGTATAGCAAATTCAGCAATCAGTTCACTATCATTAATGCGCCAGAGCATCTTGCCGATCCATTCTTTTTCAGCTTGAAAGCAGGTGGCTTGCTTCTTGTCGTCATTGCTATTATTTATGGAATAGCATATTCACTCACACACTGGAAGCGCAAGGGGCAGCGAGAGCTGATGGAAGAGCTCATTTATGAGGAAAAAATTCAGAACCTTATTTTCTCTAACGCAAAAGACACTTACTGGCACATTGTCGATAATCACTTCATTTTGAGCGAGGAGTTTGCCGAATACTTTGGCCTGCCTTCCACTAAGCTGACTTTCAAGCAGATTGACGACATGGTTCACGAAGACAGCAAGCCTTCAATCAAAATGCTGCTTGACTTCCCTAAGCAGAGAGGCAGAAAGACACTCCGTCTGCACATATCACCAGACAAGAAGAGAACCTGGTACTGGATTGAGGTCATATATACCGCAACAGAAAAAGCAGCAAAGACTGGTGAATTGTATGGTCTCTTGCTGAATGTAGACAGACAAAAAGAGATTGAGGAAAAGCTTGAGCAAGCGCAGATTCTTGCAAGCCAGGTGGCGCTGAAAGAGAATTTCCTTGCCAACATAAGCCACGACCTTCGCACTCCTCTTGGTGCTGTGACAGGTTTCTCATCTCTCCTCGCTATGCCAGGCATGACATTCGAACCAGGAGAAAGAGAGTCATACGGAGAAATCATACATGACAACACCAACATGATTCTCAACATGATAGACGGCGTGATGCAGAAAGCACAGATTGAAACAGGAGACCTCGAAATCATACCAAAGCACATTTCTGTGCAGACGCTCATCAACGATTGCTATCAAACAAACCGTATCATTGCCCCTACTCACCTTAAGTTCAAACTGGAGAAAGCTGAGCCTGATTGTGAAATCAACATTGATGCAACTCGCACTAAGCAGGTAATCAACAACTTCCTTAGCAATGCCTTCAAGTTTACGGCAGAAGGAAGCGTCACTCTGGGATGGCGATACACAGGCGATAATAATGACCTTGTGGAGGTGTATGTTAGCGACACAGGCATCGGTGTGGAAAAAGACAAGCAAGCTAAGTTGTTCGATCGCTATGTGAAAGTAAATGAAACAGATAAGGGCACAGGTCTTGGCTTGAATATCAGTAAGACTATCATCGAAAAGCAGGAAGGCATCATCGGCATGGAAGGAGAGTTTGGCAAGGGCAGTAAGTTCTTCTTCCGTCTTCGCAAAGTCATTCAGTGCTTGCTGCTCATTATAACTCTCGGCTTCGTCATGGGCAGCGCATCTTCATGTTCAAACAATGAAGAAGTGAAGAATCGCAACGCAAATGTGCTTGTGGTGCATGCGTATGACAAGATGTACACGCCTTACCGCGATTTTAACGAGGACATAAATCATGCCTTGCTCCGTAAAGGCATTTCAGCACACATTCGTCACATCTATCTTGACCTTGAGAATCCAAGGCGCTCATCCAATATCTGGCAGTTTCTCAACGGCATTGATTCTATAATAAACAATGATTGGCAACCTGATGTGATTCTTTCTGAGGGTGACCGTGCAGCTCATGTAATTCTTGACATTTGCAATAGATTTGAAGATCATGATGTGTTGCATAAGACACCTATCGTGCTTGGCTCTCTGCACCATCCTGAGTGGGATGACATCAGAAAGCACAAGAACATTGTAGCTATCAACGATCCTATTGACTATTGCGCAAATATCAACCTTGCCGTTGAGATGACAGGAATAAACTGCGTGGATATTGAGCTCGACTATTTCCATCAAGACTCACTCATCCGTAAGGAGTTAACCCAAGCAATCAATCGACCTCCTTATGTGGATAATACTGATTTCCATATAGGTCATTTTAGTGTCGATCTTCTGCGAACAGTGTGGCGAGACAGCACATTGGTGATGTGCCTGTCGGTTGCATCGCCAGAGATGAATGCGCCTGCACCTCTCAGCAACGAAGAAGGATTCACTCTGCTCACCAACATTTATGCAAACTCATGGAAGTTCCCATGCGTGTCGGTGAAGAGAGATATGTACAGTTCTGAGATTGTGGACAAGACAGGGCGTCCGCAGTTCACAGCCGTGAAAGCAGGATTTGCCGATGGCGAAGGTCGCTATCTGTGTGGCTACTTTGCTGACTACCATACTGTTGGCACTGACCTCGGCAATACGGGCGCAATGATTCTCACAGGTACAAACCCTACTGAACTTATAGGCCTCACCCACGAGAAGAAGAAGTACATGGATTTTGCTGCAATGCAGGCTCTTGGTATGGATTACAACAAATACTGTGATGACTTCATCATTGTGGGAGCTCCTATGGAATACACAATGCCTGTTGTGTACTATGGCACATGGGTAGTCATCATTCTTGTGTTTGTAGGTGCATTATTCTCTATCATGCTCATTGTTCAGTCTTGGCGCGACCAGAGCGCGCAAATCATTATTGACAATGTGCGTCGCCGTGCAGAACTCCGCAACATGGCTCTTCATGGAGCTGATAGCCGAGCTGTTAGAAACGAGGACAGCGTGAAAGACATTATTGCCCATGTGCATCCTGACCACAGCGAAAAGACAGAGCTCATGCTTCAGGCATTGGAAGTGGATGGAAATCACAACTATGAGATTCTTGCAGACATTGACAAGAAAGGCGAATACCATTGGTGGCAGCTGCGTTTCGCGGTGATGTTTGACCACAAGTCGAGCAAGCGCGTGAACGGCATTCTCATCAACATTGATGAAACAATGCGCCACGAGGAAGAACTGAGACAGGCAATGATGCTGGCTGAAGAGGCTAAGCAGAAAGAAGACTTCCTCACAACCATCAGTCATGAGATTCGCACACCACTCAATGCTGTGGTAGGATTCAGCGATGTAATGATTTCATTGCCAGAGGATTCCTTCTCGGAGGAGGAGCTGATGCAGTACAACAAGATTATCAAATCTAACAATGCGAGCCTCTCCACAATGATTGAGGACATTCTTATGTTCTCGCGCATTGAAAGCAAGCGAATCAAATATATTCCAGAGGAGATTGATGTGGTATCGCTCCTGCAAGAAGTAGCATCCGAATGGCAAGACATCATGCCTGACGGTGTTCAGCTCCGCACAGTATTCGGCCGTCCGGGCATGTATATACATAATGATCGCTCGCGCGTACATTATATATTAACTCAGATGATGAGCAATGCCGTTAAGTTCACCACCCACGGAGCAATCGTACTTGGCGCAACCTACAATCTGAACCACGATACAGTCGAGTTCTTTATTGAGGATACAGGTGTGGGCATTCCAAAAGAAAAGCAGGAACTTGCCTTTGGCCTGTTCTGGAAAGATAATGCATTCATTCCAGGCCTTGGCCTCGGCTTGCATGTGGCACAGAAACTGGCAGAAGGCATGAATATCACTTTGCATGTGGATAGTAAGGTGGGAGTTGGCTCACGATTCTCAATCATTAGTGAGGGATATCTGAAAGGGCCAGAAAGACCGAAAACAGAAAACTGAATAAGTAACATATAGGAAATCTATAAACTCCGAGTTTAACAACTTCAAAAAACGAATTATTACAAAAAAATAAATATGAGCGACTACAGTATTAACACAAAGTGTGTGCAAGCAGGCTACACACCTGGCAATGGCGAACCTCGACAGATTCCTATTGTGCAATCAACAACATTTAAGTACAACACATCAGAAGACATGGGCAAACTCTTTGACCTTGAGGCTTCTGGCTATTTCTACACTCGCCTGCAGAATCCAACAAATGACTATGTAGCAGCAAAGATTGCTGAGCTGGAAGGCGGAACAGCAGCTATGCTCACAAGCAGCGGACAGGCAGCTAACTTCTTTGCCCTCTTCAATATTTGCGAATGCGGCAGCCACATCGTGGCTTCAAGCAGCATCTATGGAGGCACTTTCAACCTCATCTCTGTCACTATGGCAAAGATGGGCATTAGCGTAACATTCGTTTCGCCTACAGCAACAGAAGAAGAACTTGACGCTGCATTCCAAGAGAATACTCGCGCAATGTTTGGCGAGACAATCGCCAACCCAGCTCTTACAGTGCTCGACATAGAGAAATTCGCTAAGGTTGCACACAAGCATGGCGTGCCACTCATCGTGGATAACACCTTCCCTACTCCTGTGAATTGCCGCCCTATCGAATGGGGTGCAGACATCGTAACTCACTCAACTACAAAGTATATGGATGGCCACGGAGCAGCAGTGGGAGGAGCTATTGTGGACAGCGGAAAGTTTGACTGGATGGCACATGCAGACAAGTTCCCTGGTCTTTGCACTCCTGACGAAAGCTATCACGGCATCACATACGCTGAGAAGTTTGGCAAGGAAGGAGCATTCATCACTAAGTGTACAGCTCAGCTGATGCGCGACTTTGGCTGCATTCAGTCACCTCAGCACGCCTTCATTCTCAACCTCGGACTTGAGTCGCTTCATGTCCGCATGCCTCGCCATGTAGAAAACGGTCAGGCAGTAGCTGAATTCCTCGCTCAGCATCCTATGGTTGAAAAGGTTAACTACTCTGGACTTCCTTCTGACCCATACTATTCACTTGCTCAGAAGTATCTTCCAAACGGAGGATGCGGAGTTGTCAGCTTTGTACTCAAGGGTGGCAGAGCTGCAGCTGAAGCATTCATGAAGAAATTGAAGCTTGCTGCTATCGAGACTCATGTGGCTGATGCTCGCACCTGCTGTCTCAACCCTGCAACAAGCACACACCGACAGATGTCGGAAGAACAGCTTGAAGCAGCAGGAATCCCTGCAGGCCTTGTGCGCATAAGCTGCGGTCTTGAAGACAAAGCTGATCTCATTGCCGACCTCGCACAGGCTTTAGGATAATAGAAAGATCGTCGTCTCCAAAGGCGATTATCATACATTATTTCCACATAAATATCACATAAAATTCTGCGCCCGTCACGCTTGAACGCTTCTGCCCTGTAAGCCATATCGCTTACAAGGGGTAAGCGATAAAGCGAGACGGGCGTAAACTTTTCACCCAAATCAGCACTTTTCATCTTCTTCTATATAACAAACCTATTATTTATAAATCAGTCTAAGTGCACCGTTCTTTCTAAGAAAGCATTGCATAGAGAACGATGACGGAGATTATGGGACTACTAATTAAAAAGCACAAAAATACACATGAAAACATCATGAAATTCACTATTTTAAGCATTTTCATTCAAAACAATGCAAAAATCGTACAATTTTAATTATACAATATTAAATATTATTTACATTTGCAATCGAAATCCCACGCAATGGGATATGAAACATCCGACTGACTTCAATTAGCTTATTAAAGAAAAACTTACAATTTAATCGTACCTTTTATTTGCAACAAGCAACACGAAAGCCACGACTAACCAAAAAAAAGAATTCAATCAACTTAATTATTAACTTTTAGCTATTTACTATTATGAGAAAAACTTTACTTTCTCTTGCGCTGTTCGTCATGACAGTGATGACAGCAATGGCTCAGTTCAAGGGCACTACAGAACAGTTCCCTACAACTGACTATAGCACTACAACTGCAGATTTCAAGCTTTCTGAAATTGCAGCTGCTCTTGGCACAGATGCTGCTGGGCTTGACGCCGCACTCGTTGCATGGGGGTCGGATGCTGAAGAAGGCGAAAAGGCATTTTTCGGGCTTCCAGAAGTTCCACTCACTTTGACAGAAGGTCACACTCTTCTTGTTTCTGACCTTGAGGCTGCTGGTGCAAATGATAACGACATCGTTCGTTTCTACATTTCAACTACTGAAAGCAGAAACGGATGGGGAATCGGTGGTTTTGCAAACTCTGACAACTGGACTCCTGTAGAATCATGGACTGGCAAAGAAGGCGAATCATGGTACTACGACTATCCTGTGTCAAAGATCAAGGAAGTTGCTGGTGAAACTGCTGGCGAATATCATGGCATTGGTATCACTATCAATATTTATAATCAATGCAAGGTTGAGAAAGTTGCTCTCATCGAGCAGGGAAATGCTAACGGCAAGGGTTCTTACTGGATGTCAGCTGAGGGCAAGAGAATCGGCTATGGAGCTACATCAGATACCGAAGAGGTTCTCTCAAAGGCTTTCTGCGACTTTGAGTGGAATTTGGATGATGATGTATTCTCTATCATGATTGGACAGTTCCCTGAAGTTTTTGTAGCAGGCGAGTCATGGACTGGTAATTTCGTGCTCTCTCTTGCTGGCAAGACTGCTGATTTCGCTGTAACTCTCAATGTTATTGAAAAGCCAGAAATTCCAGAGGCTGTAACAGAGCTTGACAAGCTCACTATCGTGAAGGAATACAATGCTACTCTCGACTTCACTTATGGCAAGCAGTACGAAGGCAAGTCTATCGACATTCCGGTAGAGGGATTGGCAGAAGCACTCGGAATTGACGAAAAGCTTCTCTCTGCTGTTGCAGAAGACTTAGTATATGCTCAGACTGCAGTAAACACAGCAGGCGAGGAAGAGGATGCTGTATATGTTGAACAGAATCAGCTTGTATATCCTCGACCAGCAACTGATGGCTGGTTTGGACATTACACTATTTATGATGAAGGCAGCGGAGTAGAAACTACTGTAGAGCACAATGTCCTTCTTAATTATGGTAATGGAAGCACATTCTATCTCCAGAATTACAAATATGCAGATGGTGTGTTCACTGTAGGCAGCTACGGTCAGTTCCCTGGCGCTTTGTCAACAGAGGCTCCTGACTATGCAGAACTCTACATCATCGCTGGCGACAAGGCTGCTAAGATTACATTCAATGTAAATGTTACAAAGCCTGAGCCTATTCCATTTGAGAAGATGGAAAAGGCTGGCGAGATTGTAATAGATGTAGAAGCAGAGGTTAACACAGACTACCTCACTAAGGAGTTTGAATTCGACATGAGCGCAGTGCTCGAAGCTCTCGGTGAAGAAAGCGTTGATGATGTTCTTTCATGGGCAGCAGAAGGCGAACTTTCTGACAACCATACAGAAAACTCAGGCGGCTTCTACTTCAACGAAGATGGCACTATTGGTGAATGGGGCGGTTCTGCTACATTCTTCATTGTAAAAGTTTCTCTTGAAGATGGCAAGTACGCAATTGGTCAGCACTCTAACAAGTTCGCAGAAATCACTGAGCCAACAACAGTGTCAGCAGATCTCGTGTTCATTGGCGCTACTAAGTATTATATTGTAAAGGTAAATTACACTGTTAAGCCAAAGGAGAAGAAAGGTGACGACTTCGTTTATACAAAGATTGGCACTGAAGGCGTAGAAATTCAGATTGTACCAAACAATGATAATATTTGGGAGTGGGAGACAAAAACTGCTCTCGATATGGAATACATCGAGAAGAAGATTGGCACTCAGGACATTAAGATCTACACTGACATTGCAAAGACTGAAGATGATGTAACAACTCTCGAATGGACTGACGCATACAACTGCGACCCTAAGCCAGGTTTCTGGATGGGCGAAGCAACTTACAAGAACGAAGCTGGTCAGGAAGTCGTAACAAGCGCAGGCTGGGGCACTAACTCATTCGGCGTATGTTATAAAGACGGTGAACTCACTTGGTTCCAGTACCCAGGTCAGCGTTCTGCAGGTGACGAATACTTAGCTCACCTCTATATCGTGAACGATGCAACTGGTGATTATCTTGACTATGTTCTCAGCGTTAAGTATGTAGATGAGGCAAGTGAAGGAACTACTGTTGTAGGTCAGGAAGATGCAGAAATAGAGGTAACTGAAGCAATGCTCAATAGCGACGGCATCTACACAATCTCTCTTGACATGGACAAGGCTCTTAAGGCACTTAACATTCAGGATATTAC
>JAGHVC010000132.1 GCA_018064505.1 Candidatus Minthosoma caballi
GGCCATACGAAATAGCACAGCACAATAGTATGAATATAAATGAGATTGCTTTTGCTTTCATTGATGTGATGACTTATACATTCACAAAGTAACGGAAAAATTATCGTATTAAAAATACAAACAGATATGTATAGGCGGCTTAAGTCTATCTGAACGTGGGACAGATAGTTGAAAAAGCATATTTCAGTATAAAATAACGGCAACCAGATGCAGAATCTATATTGCCGAAATGTGCTGAATGTTAAATTTCCGAAAATTGTTGCAGAAAAATTTGCTTTTTACAATCAACTCACGCACATCAACTTCAAGGCTATCAGCAATAGCCATCAATGTAACGAGATTTGGTTGCAAAACATTGTTACACCATTTCGAAACAATGCTTTCGTCTTTTTGTAATTGAGCCGCTAACCACCTATTGGTTTTGTTTTTCTCGGCAAGTACTACTTTGATTCTATTAACCTCCATAACTAATGTTTTTTTATATATAAGTAAAAACACTATGTATTATTGTGCAAAAGTATGAAAAAACGTTCAAACACTTGCAATATAGTTCAAACTTTCTTGCGTTCTCCCTGAAATTATCATGGATTTGCTATCAAGATTTGACATGTCGATTAAATTTTTGTGGTATAAAAACAGTTTAACCAAATGACAAGAAATGAAAATTTCGTTTGTTTTCCGTGTTAAGATATGTTAAGCAGATGTTTTCATTTTAGGGTTTTTGAAATTTTTGTTTCTAGTTTGTTTCTTTTGGTTGTTTTCATTTTCCGGATGTATTGATTATCAGTACTTTACAATCTCAAAGCAGATTCTCAAGAAATCTATCATGAAATAATAACATTATGTAATTAAGTTTTTTCTGACCGACTGAATAGCATAAATATAGAATTGAATTGACAGAATAGAACATGTCTATACGGAATATACTGCGACATGAGGCATTACGATAAGATACCATCCAACTTTTGTTTCCTCAAGGAATCGAGTGACTTGTTATGATGCTTAACGGGCAGAAAAATGAAAAAAGCCCAGTTTGAACGAAGCAAATTGAACTTTTTTCAACTTTATCGCATCGAAACGCATCGAATCGCATCGAACCTCGTAGAGCTCGACGAAGTCAAACGCATTTTGACAAAAAAAGAACGCTTACCTTTGCAACCGAAAATTGCAAAAGCAAGCGTTCTTTGACTTATTGCTACAAACAACAAATTATTGTGCTTCAAGTGATATCACACGGCTTGACCAATCGTTTTGCTTGTTGTGGTCAACAATGTGGCTGTATGGCATTTCAAGGCCATTTGCCATGAGATAGGCTCCTGAGTAAGATTTGCCTTCGCAGTCAAGTGGCTTATTGTCAATGCGATTGAGCTCATGTACTTTGTATTGCTTGTTTGGATCAAGACCTGCCATCTTAACGCATGGGAAGTGCTCGTCCTTGAATGTCTCGAGCTTGAACCAATAGAATACGGCTTTGTTTTTATTCTCACTTACATACATGAGGGATGCGAGGTTGTCTCCCTCGTATGGCGAATGCAAACGGTAGAGATCGCCAAACTGAACTATTGGACGAATTGTCTTGTAGTCAGCAATAGCCTGGCGACAGAGTGCTTTTTCCTCGTCTGTCATGTTCTTTGGCTGAATTTCCATGCCAAGGCGTCCGCTCATTGCTACATCGCAACGAAGCTTTAGTGAAGTAGTACGGAATACTGCATGGTTTGGCACTGCAGAAATATGGCTTGCCATTGCGATTGCTGGGAAGAAATAGCTTGTGCCCCACTGCATGTAGATTCGCTGAAGAGCATCTGTGTTGTCAGAAACCCAGAACTCGTCAAAATATGGCAAAAGGGCATAGTTGGCACGGCCACCGCCTGAAGCGCAATCCTGAATAACAACATCAGGATACTTTGCACGAATGCGCTCGCACACCTTGATAAGGCCTTCATGATACTTAATATAAAGATGACTCTGCTCTGCTGCTGAAAGATACTGGCTACCAAAGTTCATGACTGGTGCATTGGCATCCCATTTGATGTATGCAATCTCTGGATATTTTGTAAGCAGGTTGTCAACAATGCCGAACACGAAATCCTGAACCTTAGGATTTGAGAGGTCGAGAACTACCTGAGTTCCGCCACGGCCAAGAACTGGCTCACGACCAGGTGCCTTGATAATCCAATCAGGGTGCGCTTCGTAAAGCTCAGATGTTGTGTTTGCCATTTCTGGTTCAATCCAGATGCCAAACCTTACCTTGTTCTTCTTTGCATCGCGAAGCAATCCCTCGATTCCCTCTGGGAGCTTGTTCTTGTCAACAACCCAGTCGCCGAGTGAAGAATTGTCAACCTTGCGAGGATATTTGTCTCCAAACCATCCATCATCCATCACAAAGAGTTCTCCGCCCATTGATGCGATGTCTGCCATCATCTGATCCATGCCTTTCTGATTGATGTCGAAATACACGCCTTCCCAAGAGTTGAGGAGAATATCGCGTTCTTTGTTTCCATGACGAAGCTCATAGTTGCGAGCCCACTTATGATAGTTGCGTGATGCGCCTGAAAGACCTTCAGATGAGAATGTGTAAGCTACATGAGGAGTGGTAAACTTCTCTCCCTTCTTGAGATGATACTCTGAATTGTCCGGGTTTATACCTGCGAAGAAATAATGGAACTCGCTGTCGTCTGTGTCAACCATTATTCGATAATTGCCAGAATACATAAGAGCAGCACCTATCACATCACCGCTATTTTCCTGACCTTTGCCGTCAAGGGAGAACATAACCTCCTGACGGTCGGATGTTGCATTGCGCGCGCCATCCTTGTTCTTTATGACGAGAACGCCATTGTTGAGTTTCTCTGCAGTCAGCTGAGCTTCTGATGCCCAAGAGCCATGAAAATGATGACAATACACATTGTTGCGGCGAATTGGAAGCACAGAGCTGTAGAACTGAGTGAGTGTTACTGTTGACTTTTCATTGTTTGTGATGTCTGTCCAACACTCTATCATGTCCACATCGTTGTATGTCTGATAATAGAGATTCACAATGTTTGGATAGAGAGGGTCCTTCATTGTGATTGTGAGCAACTCACCAGAACGAGTTGCACCATTTGGCGCTTTGTCTGTGATTGGAGTCTTCTTGTAGTCCTCCACTAAAAGCTGAGTGGACATGTTGCCATCCACATGCTTCATTGCAAAAGCTGTCTCGCTCTGTGTGTGAGTAGCACCAAATGCAGGATAAATCTCCAAATGCGACCAGTTAGCATTAGTTGGGTTTGGCAACGATGCCAAATCTGACTCACTGAGACGAGCTCCATAATACACAAATTTAGGTTCACCACCCTTCCAAATGTCAAGCACAAGGCTATTGTGTGGGGTATGAATCTCAACTTTTTCTGCACTCATTCCGAGCGAGAAAAGTGAAGCAAGAATAATAAAAAAGGTTTTCTTCATATTTATGTTTTGGTTTAGTTTATCTTCGCTTTATTGCTTACATTGTTGCTGTGAGGAATGTTCCATTTCCGAAGATGTACAGAGCATTTTCACATGCTGGCACGAGCAATGTTTCGCCTTGATGAACAGCGATGCCATTGATGTTTGCTTCGCCCCACAAGCATACAACTATCACAAATGAATCGCATTGGAAATCAATGTGCTGCGCCACTTGCACAACAACGCGATGAACTACAAAATATGGACAGTTGATGAGCTGCGATGTTGGCTTTGTGGAGTCGTAACTGGTACGATATTCTGGCCACACTCTATAGTCGATGGCATCTTTTGCTTGCTCCGTATGCAGTTCACGCGGATTGCCATGAGCATCCTTGCGTCCAAAGTCATAAACACGATAAGTAATATCACTTGTCTGCTGGATTTCGGCAAGGAAATTACCTGCTCCAATTGCATGCAGACGACCTGCTGGCAAGAAATACAAATCACCTTCGTGAGCCTCGTGAGTGGCGATAACATCTGCCATTGGATTCGAAGACGCGCCATACTCTGAAGTGACTGGCGCTGTGACCATTTGTTCGTACTCATCAGGAGTAATCTGCTTCTTCAATCCTGCATAGATCTTTGAGCCTACATCTGACTTGATGATGTACCACATCTCTGTCTTTCCTGCACATCCATGTCGCTCCATTGCAAGCTTGTCATCAGGATGCACCTGAACAGAGAGGTCTTGGCGAGAGTCTATGAATTTCACCAACAAGGGGAACTTGTTGCCAAACTTCTTATAAACTTTATTGCCGACAAGAAGACCTTTGTATTTGTCAATCAACTCTGTAAGAGTGAGTCCTTCGTCAACATCATCTATTAAGCCACGGTTTACTGCCACACTTTCGTGTCCAGGCACACCGCTAATTTCCCAACTCTCACCTATATTAGGCTGAGCTGTGTATATTCCCTTAAAAGGAGCAATCTGATAACCACCCCACAGAGTAGTCTTTAAGAAAGGCTGAAATTTATATGGCTTCATCGTTTCTTGTATTTTGTAAGCAAAGTTAGAAAATTATTCAATACCGTGTGCAAAGTTAAGTATTATTTCATGCCTCATCTTTGTAAATCTTATCCATTAATCACATTTTTGCACAAAGAATCTTTGCTTAACAAGAATAATATCTCTACCTTTGCAAACAATATAATAATATTAGCTACGAAATCTATTTATGGCCAGCAATACGATTTACCCACTACTCTTTGAGAATAACCTTCACACCATCGTGTGGGGTGGCGAGAGAATAGCAAAGTGGAAAAATATTGACACGACCAAAGAAGATAATAAGAATCAAGATTTGGACTATGCTCACATAGGCGAAAGCTGGGAGGTTAGCGCAGTTCCATCGTCTATGTCTGTGGTTTCCAATGGCATCCACGCAGGAAGAAACCTGCCAGATGTGATTGCAGAACATCCTGTAGAAATTCTCGGCGAAAGTGTTGCTACGCAGTATGGCAACAAACTGCCGTTGTTGGTGAAATTTATCGATGCCAACAAAGACTTGTCCATCCAAGTACATCCTGATGATGAGATGGCTCAGCAAGAACATGGGAAGTTTGGAAAGACAGAGATGTGGTATGTGATTGATGCTAAGCCAGGAGCATATCTTTATGCAGGATTTAAGAACGAACTCACGCCTGAGGAATATAAACGGAAAGTGGAAGATGGCACAATCACTGACGCTCTTGCAAAGCATGAAGTCAAGAAAGGTGATGTGTTCTATATTCCTGCAGGCAGAGTGCATGCCATCTGCGAGGGAGTATTCATTGCAGAGGTGCAGCAAAGCAGTGATGTGACTTACCGCATATACGACTATAATCGCCCTGGCATGGATGGAAAACCACGCGAGCTGCACACTGAATTGGCGGCTAAAGCTCTTGATTATAAAGTACATGACGAATACCGCACCATCTATGCTGACAAGAATTCTTGTGCAAATAGATGCATAGATTCACCTTTCTTCAATGTAAGAGTTGTGGATATTGACGCTCCATTCCATCGCAATCTGATTAAGTACGATTCTTTCATCATATCCATGTGCATAAAAGGCAATTGCACTTTGAAAATGCGCTCTTCTGGTGATGAGATAGTTCTGAAAGAAGGCAATTCATGCCTCATACCTGCTTCCATTGCTGACTACGATGTTATACCTGAGGACAAGGTGCAGCTGCTCGATGCATTTATCAACAATAAGAATGAGAACATCATTAATAAGATTACTCGATTCTTGCACCTCACAGCTAAGTAAACTTGTCCCTGACAAATAAACTTCACACACGAGAAATAGAAGACTATGATTTACCTTATCGCCACATTCATTGGCATTCTTCCTGCTTTAGTATTGCTCATTTTCATCTACAAGAAGGACAGACTTCAGCATGAACCTTGGGGATGGATTCTCAAAGCGTTCGGTTTTGGCATGCTGTCTTGCATACCTGCAGTGATCATCGAGAACATCTTGCCAGAAATGGGAGAAAACAACATTTTCGGCTCATTCTACTCAGCCTTCTTTGTCGCTTCAGGAACGGAAGAAGCACTCAAGCTTTTCATGCTTTGGCTTCTGTTGAAAAATAATCCACACTTTGACGAGCACATGGACGGCATTGTGTATGCAGCATGTGTAAGCTTGGGATTTGCATGTCTTGAGAATGTTGGCTACATGTTTAACAGCCTTGAGGATCTTGCCACAGTCGGACTCATGAGAGCATTAATCAGCGTTCCTGCCCACTTCTTCTTTGCAGTATTTATGGGATACTATTACTCACTGGCAGCATTCGGACCTGAGTCAACTCGCAAACGCAATTATGTCCTTGCATTCTTAATCCCATTCTTGTGGCACGGAGCATACGACTTTGCCCTAATGTCAATGCAGATTGACACGCTCACAACCATCATTTCGTTAATTGCAATCGTCGTGGTCTGCCGTCTCCTTTGGATTTATGGAAAGAAGAAGATGAATGAGATGCTTGAATATGACGAGAAGCTTGGTGTTGGCAAACAATAATACAATTCCCTCAAAGACCACACATCATAAATCATCCATAAAAAACAGCAGCATAAGCAAATGCCTATGCTGCTGTTTTCTTATTTAGGTGTGTGTGGAAATTTATCCCATAACAACTTCTACTATATGCTTGCCAGGAGTGCTCTTGATAATGTTGCCATCGATAGCAACACCATCAACAGTTACTGCCTTCACACCCTTCTGTACGCCATTAGGGTTCTTTACGGTGATGTCGAACTCTGCACCGCGAAGGATACGCTTCACTGAGTACTCCTTCATGTCAGAAGGAACGCATGGATCAATCTCGATGCCGTCGTAAGTAGGCTTCACACCGAGAAGGAACTGGCTCACTGTGTACCACATCCAAGCAGCAGTACCTGTCAGCCAAGAGTTCTTGCCTTCACCTGGCTTTGCAGCATCCTTACCCGCTACCATCTGACAGTTCACATAAGGCTCAACCTTGTGAAGTGCCTGATCCTTAATCCACATTGGGCTGATCTTGCGGAAGAGCTCCCAAGCATCATTGCCGCGTCCTGCAACTGTCTCGCCAATGATGACCCAAGGGTTGTTGTGGCAGAAGATACCAGCATTCTCCTTATATCCTGCAGGATAAGAAGAAATCTCGCCCATCTCAACATGATAAGTTGTGTATGCAGGGGTGTTCAATACCATGCCATGCTCACAGTCAAGGTACTTCTTGCAAGAATCGATGGCCTTGTCCACCATGCCCTCTTCGAGACCGATGCCTGCCATTGTGCAGAAGCCCTGGCTTTCTATGAAGATCTTACCTTCCTCATTCTCATTAGAACCGATCTTGTTGCCGAAGAAGTCATAAGCACGGAGATACCATTCACCGTCCCAGCCATCCTTCTTAACAGCTTCTACCATATTATTAATGTGGCCAAGAGCGCGAGCTGCCTCTTCCTTCTTGCCAATCTGCTCGCAGAGCTCTACATACTGGCGACCACAGAGAACGAACAAACCGGCAATCATCACAGACTCAGCCTTTGAGCCTTCTGTCTTGTTCTCAGTAGTTTGGAATGACTCGTTTGGATCCCATGAGAAACAGTTAAGGTTCAAGCAGTCGTTCCAGTCAGCACGACCGATGAGTGGAAGCGCATGAGGACCGAGATTCTCCACCACATGGTTGAACGAAATCATCAAGTGCTCAAAGAGAGTCACCTCTGTGCCTGGCTCATTATCCCAAGGCACCATTTCGTCAAGGATAGAGTAGTCGCCTGTCTCTTTCACATAAGCTACAGTTCCGAAGATAAGCCACATTGGGTCGTCGTTGAAACCACCGCCAATATCGTTGTTTCCATGCTTTGTAAGTGGCTGATACTGATGATAGCAGCCGCCATCAGGGAACTGAGTCGAAGCAATGTCAATGATACGCTCGCGAGCGCGGCTTGGCACCTGATGCACGAAGCCTACGAGGTCCTGATTTGAGTCGCGGAATCCCATGCCACGACCAACACCGCTCTCGAAGAATGAAGCTGAACGAGAGAAGTTGAAAGTAATCATACACTGATACTGGCTCCAGATGTTCACCATGCGATTCAGGCGATCATCATCGCTCTTCACAACATACTTGTCAAGCAGAGCATCCCACATCTGGCGAAGCTCCTCGAATGCAGCGTCAACTGCCTCTACTGTAGAGAACTTGTTAATTGTCTCAAGTGCCTTCTTTTTGTTCACAAGAGTCACATCACTATCCTGTGATGAGATGAGCTCACCACTCTTCTTGCGAGCAATATCCTCCTGACAGAACTTCTCATCCTGCTCATTCTCCACATATCCAAGGAGGAAGATGTAATCCTTGCTCTCTCCTGGCTGAAGAGTCACCTCAATGTAGTGAGAAGCAATTGGGCTCCAGCCATGAGCGAGGCTGTTGCTTGGCTTGCCTGCCATCACGCACTGTGGATCAGCAAACTCATTATAAAGTCCAATAAAGCTTTCACGATCAGTGTCATATCCATCGATAGGAGCATTCACCGAATAATATGCATAATGGTTGCGACGCTCCTTATACTCAGTCTTATGATAGATTACGCTGCCATCAATCTCCACCTCACCAGTTGACCAGTTACGCTGGAAATTCTCCATATCTGTAGCTGCATTCCAGAGACACCACTCAGCCAAAGAGAAGAGCTTCAAAGTCTTAACCTCGCTTGAGTTGTTCTTCAAAGTCACCTTCTGCACCTCAGCCCAAGTCTTCAAAGGAACGAAGAAAAGCACGCTTGCCTCTACCCCATTCTTCTCGCCAGTGATGCGAGTGTAGTTCATGCCGTGACGGCACTCATACTTGTCGAGCGGAGTCTTGCAAGGCTTCCAACCCGGATTCCACACTGTGCCACCGTCATTGATGTAGAAGTAGCGGCCACCATTATCCATTGGCACGCCATTGTAACGATAGCGAGTGATGCGGCGGAACTTAGCGTCCTTATAGAAGTTGTAGCCACCAGCTGTATTACTAATCAAGCCAAAGAAATCCTCATTGCCGAGGTAGTTGATCCAAGGGAACGGAGTCGCTGGATCTGTGATGACATATTCACGAGCAGCGTCGTCAAAATGTCCATAAATCTTATTTTCCATGTTTTTCTATTATATTTTCAATTAGTCCGTATTACCAGTTTACATTGCAAATATAGTTCATATTCCAATAACTCCCAAAAACTTACAATACTAATATCATATTAATACAATCTTTAGATAAAATATGCAAAAATAACCTCAAAAGAGTGTCCTTTTTCATACAGAAAATACTATGTCTTTCGTGTATTATCTTTTGTGTCTGATAAACATTATCCTTGAGAAATGCAAAAAAATGGCTTGTCATCCGAAAAGTGACAAGCCCTCCTGAAATCCTTTTACCTATATATTTATCGTACAATGACTTTCTTTCCGTTCATAATGTATATGCCAGGATTTAAGCCTTGTATAGGATTTGCTGCAGGAGCATGTTTTCTAACCACTCTTCCTTGAAGGTCAAAAATATCGAAGTGTGATGACAGAGAAGAATCTTTCTGTTCTTGTACATTGATAGATTGTATTCCGGTCTCTTCGTTGAGCAAGAAGTGAGTGAGGAATGCCTCGATGGAAGCACGAGTGACAGCATCATCCACCTCTGTGTTGCTTAGAGTCTCGAGATAGAACGCGCCTCGTGTTTGATTTGTATCGGTAATGGAAGAATCACCAGATCCGACTTCTGGCAGCAGATTTCCTTCGAAATCAATTGCATAAGTCGTGTTGTTGGAAATCGTGTTAGTGTTAAGTCCACACACACCTCCAGCGATGATGTCGTCAGTACTGATTTTCAAGTCTTTGCCTACAGAGCAATTTTGAATTTCACCTGAATTGGCAACACACACGCCACCAGAGCAACTGCCAAATTTCGTAGTTGTGATTGTGCCGTTGCTAACGGAACAATCCTTCACCAATCCTCGATTGCTTGCCACAATAACTGCAGCATTGCTTGCTGCCGATATTGCAACATCTGTGATATTTATTGATGTAATCTCTGCATCACTACCAACGAATCCAAAGAATGCTTGATAGTCATTGTCAGAGCTTATTCTGAGATTGCTGATTATATGGTTCTCACCTTCAAATTTTCCTTCATAGATAATTGCCGAAGTCTTTCCAATAGGTTCAAAAGGATATCCATCTGGCAACGGGATATCGGCAGTAAGCACGGCATTAGCTCGTGTGTCGCCTGCATTGACAAGGAATGTGAACCATGCCAAATTGCCTGCATTAGCAATGGAGAATTTTTCCACGCCGCCTTCATTTACGCGTTCCGCAGGCTGATAAGGATTCGTACATCCGCGATTGGTGCAGATGCCGTATGAGTTGTAGTTGTGTGATAATCTCGGCATAATTTTCTTAACGAGTTTATCACAACCTCTGCTGGTGCATTTATACACCGCAATGCCCTCCATGCTGCATGTTGCCATGCGTTCCGTAGAGACAGGATTACTGCCCAGCGAGTGACTTTCATATCTGTGGTATGAGCATTCCTCACACATTGTAAGGTGGTTCGTCTCATCCACTGCTATATAATTCTGTTTGAGAGATCTTGAATGCTCTCCATCCAAAAGATAAGTGCATAAACTACACACTTTCGAATGCTTGTTTTCTTCAGTCGAATAAGAACTGAAGTCATGTGGAACCATTTGAGTCTGAGTACATTCAGTGCACTTTTCCGTATGCTGAGATTTATTCGTTTGCCCTTCTTTATAGAAGTTGAATGTGTGACTCCTGATGTACTTGTTATCTTTGCTCACAAGACCGCAAACATCGCACTTCTGCGAATGTTGAGTAGCACTGATTGTAGTAGTTGTCTTATTATGATTATGCCATACGCAAGAGAAATACACACTTTTCGATGAGTTCAAATCGAAGCATTTAGTGTTGAAAACCACACTTCCATTCTTCCATTCGCCACCACCCACTCTTATGCTTGAATCATCCGACTTGCTTCGAGTGACAGACAATTCCTTCAGTATAGGCACATCAATGTCCTGATTTCCATCTCTTGTGATATAGACATACGCTTGTGTATGACTGCCATCATACTGATTCACATCGCCATTACTCTCATTGCACGCTGTAATAGGATGATACTTTTTCCCGTTATAAACTATCTCATTTTGCTTACCACCTTTCAGCACCATTATGCCTGTGATTGCATTCTGTATGTTATTTGCAGAAGAAAGCTTACATCCCATATAGACATAATAGCTGGAAGATCCCATGTCTTCACACATATCAACATCCCACACAACAGTGCAGCCTTTGTCACGCAGCGCTTGCTTCGCTTTATCTCGGTTCCACTTGCGATATGCAGATGAAATCATAACATCCTCAATCACATAATTAATATAAGCATGCATATTGGTGCTTGCCATGAAAAAGCAAGCACCAATAATAAGTATGTGTAGGAATCTGTACATGCGATAGTCTATTTGTTTATAAGTTTATAAGCTTATAAGTCATTTTTTAGGAGTTGTCTTTCTCGTGATGTATTCTTCAATGACATCATGCGAAAGAGGATCCCTAAGGACTGAATAAATTGGCTGAGTCTTGAGATTGATAAGCACTGCTGAAAGCGGGCTCACGCTAAGCTGCCATTCTGCCAGCTTATCATAGTCGATAGAGCCGCCAGAAACGAGTAAGCTCACCAGACGCACATCGCCACCACGCACAAGGCATGTTGACTCTGTGTTCTTATTAAGTTCCTCAGTTGTAGCAGCATACTGACCTTCTGCATTCACATCAACAGAACCTGTAGCAAAGCCGACCTTCAGTTCAAGTGCGCCACCTGCAGTAAGTCCATTTTTCAGCAAACTTTTGTCCACCGTCATGCTATAGTCCATTGCGCAGCCAAGCATAGCCTTATCAATGAAACAAGGTCCAACCTCGTTGATGAAGTTCTGGCAGATAGGGTCAACAACTGTAGTGTCATTTATCTGACCTGCATCACTGATCTTCTTGAGTTTTTCCTCAAGATTCTGAGCTAAAAGGCGGAATCCAGGAGAGAAGATCTTCTCGTAGTTTGCCTGGCTCTCATTAGCTCTTGCAACGCAGTTCATATAGTTAATCTCGCGAGTGAACATAGAACCCAGAACACGCATGCGAGCATACTCATGCTCATTGTCTTCTTTGTCCTCCTGGCCATAGTTACCATTCACTTTGACAGTCACGCCATTGTAGTCCACGCCAAGCGAAGCCTTGATTGCAAGCTCAGTATCTACAGCCTTCTTCGACTTGCCCGAATACACCTCCTGATACATCTGTGGATAATAGTCATCCTCAATGAAGTGTGCACCAAGCGAATCTTGCAACTGCTCCAAAGTGAGCATGTTAAAGATTTCGATATTAGTGCCAAGACAGTAGTCGTCGTTGAAAGAGTAAGAATAACCTGCACCTCGGTTAGAAGAAAGGAACTTCTTCACAACTTCAAGGTTAGCTACCGACATCTGGTCAACAGACACTTCCTGAACTACATTTTCCTCGCGGCGGATGTTAGACAAGAAATTTGGCGAATTAAACTCTGACTCAGTGCAATCGTATGTGTACAGCGAGATTGAGCCTGTGCGCTCAGCGCTCCAGTTCTCGCCCACAAGCACAGACACCGTCTTAGGACCGTAGCCCATAGTGTCGAGAGGGACGATGTAGGAATCGTTGCTTTGCAGACGCCATCCTGCCGACGCTGTCACCTGAAGGTAGTATCTACCGCATTCTGATGGTAGCGAGCACATTGGTTTGCCCTGTGAATCGACAAGCATAACCACTTGTTCTGGCACAGTGACTACAGGCTGAGCTGGATCAACCACATTCTCAGCGTAAGGGTCGTCGGAGCAGGCTGCCAGTCCAAAGACTGCCAGCGCTGCTATAGTGAGTTGCTTGTATAATTTCATGTGAAACATTTTACTTAGTTCGAATTATGCAAGTACTTTAGTGACGATTTATAAACAACCTTCATTATTGATGATTGAAAAACACCTTTCTATACAGTGTTTTTTCACTTAGTCGCTTGCTTTATCTTTAGGAATTAGATCCTACTTTTTGTCCTTTTCAAGGTTGATGTTCGTAGTCGAGCACTTGCGCTTAATGAAGTCATACAAGTAAGCCTGAACTTCAGGGTCAGTAATGAACAAAGCACTGATAGGCTGAGCTTCGAGGTCTGTCATCACAGCGTTTGAAGGACTAACAGTGCCTCTCCACTTCTGAATCTGAGTAACATCAAGGATGCCACCTGTTCCGAGAATGTCAACATCCTTAGTGTCGCCACCATAAACGAGAACCTGAACCTCAGCGCTGTTTGTTGCCTTCTCAAGATTCTTTCTGTACTCAACATCTACATCGCCTTTGATTGAAGTAGTGTCCTTATTCACTTCGTCGCCTTCAGCCTGAGCTGATGGCTCATTGCTCTGCTCATTATCTTTATTGTTAACAATTACTGAATCTTCCTTTGCTACATTTGATGTATCCTTCTTTGCTTCTTCTACCTCCTTCTTAGCGATCTCAGCTTCTTTCTTTGCCTTGACTGAGTCAGTTACGACCTTGTCATATTTAGCTTGGAGCACAACAGCAACATTCACTGAGTCATTGAGGTAAGTTGAGTCAACCTTGATGTAGTAGTCGAACGAGCAACCAATCTGAGCCTTTGACACGAAAGTAGTACCGTAGTTTGAGCAGAACTGCTCGCAAAGAAGATCTGCCTTTGCTGAGTCAGCAGCAGTCATAGTTGGCTTAGTGATGAGCGGGTTAACAGTCTTGATAAGGAGGTCGCGAACCATGCGGAAACCTGGAGCAATTGTTCTGATGTTTGTAGAGTCATCAATTGCAATAGCATTAGCATAATCAATTTCGCGAGTGAACATGTTGCGAAGCATACGCTTTACACCATACATAGAGTTGTCATTAGTATCTTTACCTACGCCAACACCTACGCTGAGACCACCACCATTACCTGTGCTTGAAGCCTCGATGCTTCCCTTAGCGCCAACAGTGACACTCTTGTGAAGAATCTCGTTGCTTGAAGAAGTAAGAATATACTGTGTGAGCTGGTCATAGTAATCGTCTTTGATGAGGCTCACCTTATTAGCCTTGCCAATAGAGTCAAGCACGCCAATGTTGAAGATCTGAATACCAGTGCTGAGAGCGATGTTACCATCTGCGCGAGGCATGAGTGTGTAACCTGCACCGAGGTTAGAAGTGATACGAGCCATCACCTCTTCTAATGAGTAAGAAGATGCCTGAGTGCCGCCTGCAGTAACGCCTTCACCAGCGCGAGTAGAAAGAGCACCTTCTACCTTTCCATTGATAGTGAAGTTACGAGGCTCAACCCAGTTGTTTGCCACTGTGAAAGGAACGAGAGCATTTCCCTTGCCAATGAATCCATGCAAGTTGATGAATTCATTTGGTGTAGAGAGTTCCCAGTCACCATCTGAAGTTACCTGTACATAGTAAGTGCCAAATTCGCCACTTAAGTTTGTTACTTGATTGCCACTTGCGTCAACAATCTTGATGCCTGGCTGAGTAGTAATCTGAGAAGTAGAACCTGCTTCTTCTGTCATGTCCATTGAGTCAGAACATGAAACGAATCCAAATGTCGCAGCTGCACACATCAAAGCTGCGAAAAGCTTAGTTTTCTTCATTTTGAATCAGTTTTTAGTTAATAGAATTTTTTATTTATTAATTATTTTTTCGAGTTTTCGTTTAATCGTTTTTAGGGAGTCTCGTTTAATCGAGTTGTCGAGTTTTCGTTTAATCGAGTTGTCGAATAATCGAACAATCGAGATGTTTCCTTTTCCTTTACGGATACAAGAAATTTTTTCCTCTCTTGCAGAGGATGAATCCCCAGTTGCTGGATGATTCACCTGGCAGAGGAGCATTAATATTTATGCTGTTCAAGCCTTTCATGTCAAACACCTTTACCTTCGGATCTGAAGCGCCTTTGATTGTCGGCACAACCCACTGCTGATGGAAGAACTCTGGCATGTCAGTCTTTCCTGTGATGTCGGCAATTATTGGCATCATTTGCTCCAGCTCTGTGCTGCTCACAATTTCGTAGCCAAAAGGCGTGTCTTGTGAGATAGCAACATAATTATTCGCTCCTATCAGTGAAGTTGTTGAATAACAGCCTTGCAGCAAGTAGAACGGTCCGCACTTATAAGACGAAGTACACTTGTCTGTCCACATGCTCAAAGTGAGTGGGTTCTTCTCAAACACCTCCTTATACTCAACGGAATCTTCAGGCGCCACATCAACATCACCATTAGTATAATATATGTATGGGAGCTTTGCAAACGAATTAAGAGGAGAAATGCCCACTTGCGTTTTCTGCACATCAGCAGTGTAAGTCCAGGTAATGGTGTACAAAGAATCTGTTTCCAGACATCTTCCCACGCCCTCATCTCTTACCTCGCCAGCAATAGTCGGATAGAACACGATGTATCTCCTGCCCTTTATGGTTTCAAAATCCATCTCGCCAATTATCTCGTTCTCAGACACTACGATGTGCGGCATGCACTCCGAGGCAAGCATCAGTTCTGTGGTAGGAATGCGCACAAAGCGCTTCGCATACACTCTTGGGAATGCAGCATTCTCAATCTCCACAGCCTTATTCATTATTTGATTATACAAACGCTTCACAGCATTATCAAATATCAAGTCTGCAATAGGAATCAGCTTTGTTCCCACAAGCTCCACATTGCTGCTCTCAGGCTTATTGAAATCTATTGCAACAGACTTATACCATTGATCAACCAATGCGTATCTCGCACTATCCACTTCCGTGTCGATATACAAAATCTTCGTACACAAATCCACATCACCACCACGCACCGACAGTCTGCTCTTGCGCTGTTCAGCAGTCTCTTTGAATGAGAATTCATCCTGCTCCTTATGCTCATCGCCTCCTATGATGCCAAAGAAATCATGCTTTGAAGACTCATTCAGCGATCTCTTGCTATTTATAGCACATCTTTCGGCAGTTGTGGTGAAAGTCAGCATACCACCCAGCTCTGCATGATATATAAGATGCGTGCCGTAAGTCTCAAACATATCCTCTAACACCAGTTTTGCCGTATCCGTATTATCCTTATCAAGCCATTTCTTTGCCTCCGCCACATATCTTCTGAATCCCAGCGACAGCACATTTGAGTCATTTTTTGCAATCTCAATCAAGTCATAAGGTTCCAGATGTCTCGAAGCCAAAGTCACTCCGTCCTGTATCATGCTGAAACAGAACGCATAGTTCTTCAAGTCGCTGGTCGCATACTTCGACTTCACTTCCGCCTGAAAGAATCCCAAATCAGCACTCAGTCCCGCATTCTTCGACAATTCCTTCAGCAGAGTCTCAGAGTCCCTGCCTTCTAAGATATGCTGAAATGCTGCCGGCGCACGATCATCATAGATAGTGTTGCAATGATGCGATTCATCATATTTTCTCAGCGCATCCAAATCAATCACACGGTCACGCACATAGTTGTAGTTTGCATATTCACCCAAAGCATTATATCCATATCCCACGCCATACGAGCGGAACAAGTTAGCGATATAATCCCTCTTCATCGCAGCATGTCTTGCTTTCCAATCCTTCTTACCAAGAGAATCAAGCAGCATGTCCGCAGACCCAATACCCTCATGACTCTCTGCCGCATACTCATCACTACATGCTGTCAGCAACGCCATCAGCACGAGCAAGGAACTAATTAGTTTTAGGATTTTAGAGTTCATGAGTTATTTGAGTTTTTTTGAGTTTTTTTATTAAGCGTTTAAGCGTTTAAGCGAGAAGTCGAGATGTCGAATAATCGAATAATCGAGTAGTCGTTTAATCGAGATGCCAAGTAGTCGTTTAATCGAGTAATCGTCTAATCGAATAATCGATTTATCGAGTCATCGTCATCATTTTCGTCATCCTTTTCGTCATCGTCACTTTACCTCTTTCGTCGATATATACACCGGCAAGAATTTCCAATACCTCTTGTCTGAGTAGCTCAAAGCGCGGCAGTAGTCAGCGAAAGTATATGTGGTGCCATTGCCCGAAGAACCTAATCTCGTCACATAAATCTCATCGCCATCTTTGTCTTGGCAGAGCACAAGCCATGCATCAGTATCCACATCATGCACTACACCGCTCGTGTTCTTTCTATCGCTCGTTGGCAATACCGACTTGAAGCCTCTATCCCACTGCAATCCAAGCATATTCCTGCCATGATCATCCACTCTGCTCATCACTTCCGACCTACCATTGAGAATCGCCATTACACTTCTTGCCTGCACAAGATTAGGCAATGCTTTTCTCATAGCTTTTGTATTCTTCGACTTCAGAGATTCATTTTCGTAATCTGCAGCAACAAGGTTATAGTAGCCTCGCTCACCACTGATTGTCAATCCTCTCCATCTGTCAGCAATGTTCTTATAATCTGTTGAGCCATCATTCCACGAACCAGAATCAGCCAGACGAACACCCTTCTCTGTCCAGAAGTTAGGACCTACCTTCACCAACGGCACATAGTCATGCCCCTGATTGTCCTTATTCGCACTGAAAGCACCTATGTCAAATGTGCCCACTTTGCAATCGAACTTCCTTCCCAGTCCATCAAACCTGTTAGGAACGACTTGCACGCCCGACCAATACAGATATACTCTCTCAAGCGCATGTGTCTCAGCATTGAACATGCTTCTGAACCTGCTATCCTCAAAGCACACAGAGTCATTAGGCTCGTAATAGCACTGATTTCCAACCCAATGCACTGCGCCAGGGCGGTTTTCCTCATCGCCGATAAATGTGCCGCAATACAAGAACGGATAGCCATTCACCATAGGATAAGCCACCACGCATGGTTTGTCACCTCTGATGCAAGGCACATACTCTTTGCAAATCACCGCCACATCACCAATCTTCATCACGCGCTGATGCTGACCGTCCGATCCGTTTTTGTCCCATTCAGCCAATGCATCCTTCACATCAAAGTAGCCATGTGCCTGCTCATCACGCTCAGTAGGAGGCGAATCAGATACATACCTTAGCGTGTAAGTCTTCACCTTTGCCTTCAGTTCTTCATTCTGAAGCAGTTCATACAATGGAATGAGGCGACAATCTACCAATGCAGCATTATACACAACATTGCCATCCGCGTTTTTATCCGTATTCAGCTTTATTGACTGCTGCCACTTCGAGAGCACCTCCTCTGGAATCTGTCTCACCTCTTTTTCCTTCACGCACTCTCTAATACCCTCATCATTACCGCCAAACACCTTCAACTCTGCCTTATAGTCAATGCTGGTATTTGAATCCTGATATTTCTCCTCAGTCGAAGATGAGCTGACAGTCTTTCCAAACACTTTCTTCGCCACGCTGCGCACAGACTCCTTCGTTGTTGAAACGCTCTTGCGGTTCACAGTCACGAACAGCTCAAGCGAGCCGCCCAAGTCAGCCGACACAACCAGATGAGTGCCATAATCCTTGAAGAAATCCACATAATTATTATCACCCAGATCATTCACCGCTTTACAGAATTCCGCTTCAAGCAATGAATTGCCCACATCCGTTGTTGACAGATTCTGACTCATCAGCATACCAAAGTCGATAGTACGGGAAGTAACTATCTGTTTCAGTCTCACCACGCCGCACTCTTCCTCCGCAGTCTTGTTTGTGAACAGCTTAGTCGTTGTGGTAGTAGTCTTGCCACATCCAGCAAACGAGCTCTCGTCCATGTTGTATGTGTACATCTTCGACGCCATCTCAGTCAGCGTAGCGCCAGAGAACTCCTCAATTTCCTCCACAAATCGGCGGTCTTCTGTGATGATGTCACCCACCACATTCTCACGGCTGACAATGCGCGAATAGTTCACGATAGGCTTTTCCGAGAAACTTGACTCATTCATATAGTCGCCAGTGATGTCATACCCATAGCCCATTCTGTGTTTCTTCAGCATGTCATCTGTCAGAGTTGAGTTGAGCCAATTAAGATAACCCTCCTGACGCACCTGAACAATGTACTTATACTTCTCAGGCTCGTCCTTATCATATAAATATATAAATGTGACTCTGGCAAAAGGATTAAAATTCTTATCAACCTCGAAATCCACATACTGATTACCCTCGCCTGAAGTAGTATGAAGTCTCAGCCACTCGCAGTTATTAGTGCAGATCCATCCATTTCCCCTGCTTTGCACATATATAGCATGCTTGTCTGGCTCGCAGTTGATGACCATAGGATTTTCGCAGACAGCAAACACAGAATCACCCATCACATACTCACCGCCCTCCATAGGGTGGTCATGGCATGCGAGCATCGTGAACACAGTCAGCATCACGACGACGATAGATAATATGTTTATACGCTTTGTCTGTTTCATTCTGTTTTATGTATCTCTACTTCAATTTATGTATCTCTACTTCATATAGTTATCATAATAATGCTTCAGTGCAGCCCTTGCTTCCTCATCAGGCACTACGCTGTATAGCGGCAGCAACAGCACATCTATCAGTGCGGCATTCTCTGGGCGCACGCTCATCTGCCACTTCTGCAAATCGGTGTAATCCACCTTTCCGCCAGCCACGGTTATGCCAATTTGCGAGAGATCTCCTCCCCTCACCTTCAGGTTCGACTTCGACTTCTCAGCAGCATTCTTTTGCTTCTCAGTGTATTGCGCACCGCCCTGAATCTTAGCCATATCAAAGATTTGGCCAAACGAAGCAGAAAGTGTTCCTCCTGCTGTCACCTCTTTGCTCAGCTCAGACTTGTCAATGCTCATATAGTAGTCAAGCACGCAACCCAAAACAGCTTTCTGCACAAACGCCATGCCCACTCTGTTCACAAACTCCTCACAATAAGCATTCCTCACCACTTCAGATTGAGACCTTCCTATATTTGCAGTAAAGTTGTCAAGCTCATATCTGAAACCTGGGGCAAAGATTCTGTTGAAATCCTTTTTGTTGTCCTGCAATGCCAAAGCTATTGCATTCTCATAGTTTATTTCGCGAGTGTAATAGCATTGCTTCATGCGCATCACAGCAAACTCCTTAGTTGAGTTCGACACCGATGTCTGGTCAAAGTTAGCCTTCAGCTCGAAAGAGAAAAGCTGCACGCGAAGGTTCACCGTAGCATTGATAGAAAGATTCTTATCAATATTCTCAAGTGAGTCGCTAATCACCACATCTTGCTGAGTCTGAGGGAAGAAGTCCTCCAGCACGAGCGATACTCCCCTTTCCTCTTGCATTTTGCGCAGTTCCTCTATATTGAACACCTGCATTTCTGTACCCATGCAATAGTTCGTGTTTGGGCGGTAGCTAAAACCTGCTCCTCTGATAGCAGAAGTCATAGTTTGAACATTAAGCAGGTCTTGTGTCTGGAACTGGTTAATTACCACAGTTCCATCCGCTTCTTCCTGCGAAGATGCACCATCCTTGCCACTCTCTCCTCTTCGTGAAGGAGCAAGTGCAGTATCGGTAGATGACACGCGGATAGCGATTGTTCCCTGGCGTTCCTTCCACCAATTCTCCGCTATCATAACCTCCACAGTGTCTTTGCCAATGCCCTGCGTCTTGTTGATCTTTATGAAAGCATCATCCGTGCAAAGCTCCCACTTCTCATCAGTATTCACAGCCAGAAGATACTTGCAATATTCCGACGACACGCCTTCCACATGAGAGCCGTCAGCATTGAGCAGACACAGCAACTCCTCCCCAGCATTTCCCTGCTGAGAGTTCTGTGCTGGCGACTCTGGCTCAGCCCATTCCTCTGCATTATTGGAACAAGCCACCACTCCCATAACGGCCATCACAAAGAATAATATGTCAAGAATCTTCTTCATCGATTATTCCGAGTTTCAATTACATTGCGGATTTTCTCCTTCACCCTTCCGCTGAACAAGTTAGCAACCGAGGCAACCTTGATGTCCACCACAGCAGCATTATTCAGCATAGCGTCTGAGGCTGAGTAAGATATGCTGTTCATCCACTCTTGCAGCGCAAGCATCTTTATGCTCTCGCCAAACACCAGCGGAGAAACGGATTGCACATCGCCTCCCTTGATTGTGATGTCAAGATTGAAACGATTCTTAATCGCCTCACGCACATTTTTCATATTCGCATTCAGCTCCGCATCAAGAATGCCACCTGCAATCTCAGCATCGAGCGCAATGTCGATGGTTGTGCTTTCCGACAGCACACTGCGGTCAACTGCCATGCTATAGTCTATGCAGCCTCCCATGAAGGAGCGCACCACAATTCCCACTCCCCATTTGTTCAGGAACTCATCTATCTCGCTTGTCGGAATTGGCTTATTGTTTGTGTTGTAGCTGCTCAGCTTCTTCCAGTCGGCATAGAAGCCAGGAGAGAAGACTGTGCTGTCATTAGTGTCGATGAAGTACTGCATGATGTTGTTATACTGAATATCACGCACATACACAATTCGCTTCGTGCGCTTCACGGCATACATGCTGTTATGCTCCTCCACCTCACCTATGTTGACAGTGCCTTTCACCTCAGCTTTCGCCACGACTGCATCAAGGTCGATGCTTGCCGATGCAGAAAGCTGCGTGCTCACGCTCGTGAGTGTGGCTCCCTGTGCATATTCATCTTCAGCATAAGGCGAGTAATCGTCCCTCACAAAATACTGCGATGTACCAGTCTGCAGATACTCCAGGCGGTCAATGTTGAAAATGGCATAGGTCGTTCCTTTGCAGTAGTCGCGAGTCACATCATAGCCAAAACCAGCAGAGCGCTCATATCCAGTGTAAGCCAGCAGATTGCCCGACTTCTCCTGTTGAATAGTCACTTCATAGCGCTTAGCAGCATCCTGAACGAGAGAAATAGTCACTCGCGCAGTGCGATCATCTGGCATCGCATTCGACTTTATGCGCAGCTGCACCGAGTCGTTGCCAATGCCTGCCGAGTTGAGAATCGTCACCCATTCGTCATCTGTTGTGGCACGCCAAGCGCCAGAGCATACAACAGGCACCTTAATCTCTCCCCCTTGAGCCTCAAGCACATAGCTCGTATCCCAAGGTGCATAGAGCTTGCCCGGTTCTGCCTCTTCTGCTTCTTCAATGCCAGAGTCAAAACTGCAAGCCGCCATGACAAATGCCAGGACTACATATAATAATATGTGCAAGATATGCTTCATTCTTTCATAAGTAATGTATAAGAAACATCTTATTTCTTTCTCAGTCTCTCCTGCTTATCAGCAAGACGCTGAATAGCTTGCCTCAATCGTGGAGACAGATTTGACTTGCGAGCCCAAGCCTGCATTTTGCGTGCCTTGCTGCCCACTTCATCATCATAGTCTATACCACCGCTATGAGTTCGATAGCCGCTGAAGAAATCACAGAACTTAATTGACGAGAGCGATCCAAATTCGGTGTTGCCGTACAGCGTTGGGTGCGAAGTTGTTGTCTCTTTATATAAGTTGAGGTAAACATTGTAAATGTCACGATAATGCATGTCATTATACAAATTGCGATAGAACACCTGCGAGCAGTCATTGCAAAGCCATGCATTGTTATATGGCTGAGCAGCACGCGACGGTTCATCCTCCTCAGTAGCTGTGAGCGCAAGAATGTCTTTGAATGGACTCTCGCTTTCGCTTGAATCGTAACCATCTGTATCAAAATAATCCAGGAAGTCCACCATCGAGCCTGAATTGCAGGCGTCAATGTATATAAGCATCTTGTTGAACAGCTTCTTGCCGTTCGGATTCTCAAGAGCCAGGCAGAGATCCTTCATGTCATCTCTTGTGAACATCTTATAGTTGCGGTCATTCACCTCGCCGCCCCACGAGAGATTTTGTGGCATGCCATGTCCAAACCACATGAACAGGATATTATCATTTTCCGTTGGGTGAATCGACTTATTTCCTGGCAACGACGCATCGCCTAAGAATATGTTCTTCAGCTGAGAAGGCGTCAAGTCAGTCAGCTTATAATCATAAATCACATCATGATTAAGATTGTTAGTCTTGTTCTGTGCATCTGCGATAGTAAGGAAAATACTGTCTTTTGCGAAGTTCGAAGGATCGCCTGCCACATCATTATTGCCAATCATGATGATGTGGTCGTCATCAATAATATTCTCTTTCAGCAACTGGTAGAATGACAGAGCAGAAGAAGTGAAGCGGTAGTTTTCATAGCCATTGGTAGCATTCACAATCACTGCCCACACTTTTTCCGGCTCTTTATATTCTGACTCAATGTCCTTACCGTCATCATCAATCACATCCTTCTTTTTATCCGCATTATCAAGCTTTGTCCATTCCAGCTCCAAGTCCTGCGTCACGCTGCTATACTTCTCCCATCCGAATGTGGCAACATTTATTATTCTTCCATGATACTTCTCCCACGAGCAATAAGTAGAGAAACCAATGTAAGGCGCCTTTTGGCTTGCCAGCGGACCACTTGCTCCGTCAAGCACCAAGCCATCAGAGTAATACAGGTAGTTGTCCTTCTCCATTTTCTTCTCAAACAGTCCAGCCATCCATCCTGTCTTATACTGGTTATAGGCATCCCACTCCAAGCTTGTCACTTGCGTGAGGCTGCTGATAGCATCATTAACACTGCTGTTCTGCACCTCTCCATACAGCACAGCGCACTGCAAGAGATGGAAAGCATCAAACACCTGCGAGCCGTTGTAAGGCTCGGTGCCAAATCGGGCACGATAAGCAAGCGCGAATCCTGTGGTTGGATCGCCCACAACACCCACACCGCCTACATTTTCAGGGAAGTACTCTACTACTTCACCCAACAGAGAGGAATACAAACGGCTGGTGAACAAGAGTTCAGGCATGTTATCCTCAATATATCCCTCTTCTTCAAGCACATCATAATACGCGCTAAGAATCAACGACGCGCTTTCATAATTATCCAATGCACATATTATAACACCATTAGTGTTCGTCAGAACATTGTATGCGATACCATATTTATCATCTTCTGTTCCTCTCAGGAAGCTGGTGATATCGAGGTCCATATCATGCTCATTCAGGGAGAAAGCAAGATTCCACCAGAAAGAATCACCGTAATCGTTATCCTCGCAAATCAGGCTCACATCTGTGTAATCCTTTGACTTGCACATATATGCCAGCACCTCACATTCCTGCACCACGGTGTTGCCAATGAGCCACATATTGCCATAATTGCTGTACTCCTTCACAAACTCATCAGAAGTGTCAATAGGAATAATGTAAGGTTTCAGAGTCTTGCTGCATTCAGTTTCGATGATATCTTGGTTCTCAAAACTGTTAATGCCAATGACAGCATCAACCGATTCATCCATAGCAATCTTCCTGGCAAAATTCACCATGTCCTCACCTATCGAATCCTCGTCATAGTATGTGCAATTCAGCTTCACATACTTCTTGCCCGAAGTCCTGTTCTGCAAGTTCTTCATGCCACGGTTGAAATTCTCCTCCGCCCACATCTGCATGTTCCTCACATTTTCCTCGCTCACGCTCAACGAGAAATTCGCAATCACAGCAACATTCTTCACAATGCACTCAGAATCAGGAACAACAAACTCCTGCTTGCCACCACTCTCCTCGCCCTCACTCGACACATGGTCACTGCACGCAACCATTGCCACAGTGGCAACAACCATTGCAGCAATCATGTAGATGAGTTTGTAAGTTCTTATATTCATGAGTTTTTATTTAGTTTCAAGTTTAATTAATAGGAGTTAGAAGAAGTTAATAGAAGTTACCGCTCCTTCGTCGCTCTGGAAGTTAACGGACGATACCATAGGGCCTGAGTTAGTTGGAGTTAGCAGAAGTTACCGCTCCTTCGTCGCTCAAGTAGTTAACGGACGATACCATAGGGCCTGAGTTTGTAAGAGCAAGTGTCAGCATAACACTCGTCCGTTAACTCCCGTTAACTTCCTTTAACTCCCGAGCGAAAGCGATAACTCCCTTACAATTATTCCACTTCCCTCCAAGGCACCAAATACCTTTCTTCCCTCTTTATCGCCACAGGCATAAGTTCCCTAATCCATTCACCGCACGATTCCCAGTAGAACGGAGTCGGAACAACCTCTATATATCCGCTCTCCAGGCCGAGGGCACGGAAACGCGGAATCTTATTCAGATCATCATGAAGCCAAGCCAACGCGTACTCGCACACAAGCGAATCTATATGCACTAACACATTAAATGCCAGCTCATCCGACTTTGCTTCCACATCGTAGTCCATTCCTGCAGTGTAACACTCCTCCAGATTTCGCGACGCAGCATATACACCTTCATTTGACATACCTGCAAGAGGCATAATGAAGTGATAACCTTGTTCGTAAAAACTTTGTGCCATTCTTTCTGCATCTATTGGACGATTATATCCAGCAGCATCCGAATCAATGAAAGTTTGTTGCACATTAAAGCCAAAACCACTCGCATCGAATCCCTCTTCAAATCCCTTATATGCAGAGAGAAGAGTACTGTCATTATAAGCCATCATCACAGAAGCACTATCACTGAAGTTAGTAGCTATGTTTCCTGCAATATACATAGCGCCGTATTTCTCAACCCTGAACGAGTAGCAAGGCAATTCCTCGCCTGTAGTCTCAAAGAGCACGACATTATCCATAAAGTCGTCAGGCAGAGTCTTAATCGAATCGGCAAGCTCCAGCAAAATATTCTTATAAGAGTTGTCACCAATCATCAAAAGAATATCCTCCGTTTCTCTGTCTGGATAATCATACATCAGCAAGTCCGAAAGCAATTCCTTTGCATGCTCAATAGAGTTAGGCACATACACCTCCACATGAAACCCATGTTTCTGCTCGAGATCCAACAGCGCCTCAGTGTATATAGAAGCATAACCATCTGTGTTCAAGCCCTTTGGCGAAATGAACAGCATCAATGTCTTGTTTGCATACTTACTCGTTCTCGCCACCTCATCCTCATCGCTGCTGCACGAAGCAAACAGGCACAATAAAAGCGTAAGCACTACCATCGCACTTACCGCCAATCCTTTCTGCCTAACAGTCCGGAAAGATAGAGATTTTCTATTTAGAGAAACAAACATGAGTTAGTAAACATTTTTTCGTTCTTTTCCGCTATTTCGTGTCAACGGTTTAATTTAGTTACTCAAGTTTCGCAAGTGTTTGTTCTATGATTTTTATAAAGATTTTTTATTAAGATGTCGAGCCCATAGGGCGACCCTCAACTAAGGCCACTCACCCCGCATGGCATCCCTCCCCTTGAGGGGGAGTAAGGAGGGGACTTTGGAGCCTTTCCTTATTTCTGTTGCAAAGATAAACAAAATAAATTATTCCCACAATACCTTTTTACGCCATTCGGAAAATATTTTTTTCAAAATCATGCACTTATGCAAGCTTCTGGATGTTTTGCAAGGAAATTTTTCCCTTATGTATCAAATCTGATAAAAAATGTTACACCTATAAAAAATGTAACATCGACTGTAACATTTGCCCTCTTCACCCCTAATTTTTCCCTCATCACCCTCAAAAAACTTGCAAAACGACTTTCTTTCATGGTTTACCTCAAAAAACTTCGTCTTACCTTATGATAATTAATAATTTATACCTAAATTTGTAGCTGATTAATTATAAATTAATATAAACCAAAAATTATGAAGAAAGACTACCTCAAACCAAACACATAAGTAATCATCGTAAAGACACAAATCATTGCTTCAAGCCCAGATGATGAAGTCGATATTACGCTTGATCCAATAATTGAAGAGAACGGCATTGCTGAGTAAAAGCCCCCCAGCCCCCCCTCAGAGGGGAGGGATGCCATGCGGGGTGAGTGGTATTAGATTTTGATAAAGATTTTAGTTCAGATGTCAAGCGAAGCGATCCACAAAAAATCGTTCCAAAAAGCGACGGACTGGAGCGTATTTTAGTAAGGATGTTAGTTGAAGAT
>JAGHVC010000210.1 GCA_018064505.1 Candidatus Minthosoma caballi
ACAAAATAATACAGAAATAATATTTAGAAAAACAACTATTATTTATATGAAAACTATCAAGATAAATCCAGCAGACAATGTTGCTGTTGCTATTGACGCAATAAAAGCCGGCGAAACTATAGAAGTGGAAAACGAGAGCATTGTTGTTAATAACGATGTCCCTGCAGGCCATAAGATTCTTCTCACAGACCTTAACAAAGGCGAGAATGTTATAAAATACGGATACCCTATTGGGCATTTGACAGAAAGTCATAAAAAAGGAGACTTTATCTGCCATGAAAATATCAAGACAAACTTAGCTGGGCTTCTTGAATACGAGTATAATCCAGTAGCAAAAAGCGAATTTACAAACCCAGCATACGAAGAATGGTTTACAAAAGAAAAGCTCACATTCAAAGGTTATCGCAGAAAGAACGGCGAAGTCGGAATACGCAATGAAGTGTGGATTGTGCCAACTGTTGGATGCGTAAATGGTGTTGTGAACCAACTCCGAGACAAACTCATTGCTGAAAAAGGCGACAAGCTTCGTATAGTTGCTTATCCACATAACTATGGTTGCTCTCAACTTTCTGAAGACCACGAGAATACTCGCAAAGTGCTTCGCGACCTTGTTCTGCATCCAAACGCAGGAGCAGTGTTGGTCGTAGGCTTAGGATGCGAGAATAATCAACCTGACAAATTTGAGGAAATGCTTGGCGAGTATGACAAAGAGCGTATTCGCTTTATAGTGACTCAGAAAGTGCAAGGAGATGAGGTGGAAGAAGGAATGAAGATTCTGCGTGAGCTCTACTCCATTGCAGAGAAAGATGAGCGTACTGACATTCCTCTTTCTGAGCTTCGCGTTGGTTTGAAGTGCGGAGGTTCTGATGGTTTCTCTGGAATCACTGCTAACCCATTGCTTGGCGTGTTCAGCGATTTCATTGTCAGTCAAGGAGGCACAACAGTTCTAACAGAAGTGCCTGAAATGTTTGGTGCAGAAACAATCCTTATGAATCGCTGTGAAACAACAAACTTGTTTAACGAAACCGTTGCACTCGTAAACGATTTCAAGCAATATTTCCTTTCTCACGGAGAACCTGTCGGAGAAAACCCTTCACCTGGCAACAAAGCAGGAGGCATCTCAACCCTTGAGGAAAAGGCACTTGGATGCACTCAGAAATGTGGCAAGAGTGCCGTAAAAGGCGTACTTCCATATGGAGATCGTCTTTCCGTTAAAGGCCTAAACCTCCTCTCTGCTCCTGGAAATGACCTTGTTGCATCAACTGCTCTCGCTTCATGCGGTTGCCACATTGTACTTTTCACCACAGGACGAGGAACGCCATTCGGCACATTTGTTCCGACAATGAAAGTGAGCACAAATAGCACACTTGCTACAAACAAGCCAACTTGGATTGATTTCAATGCTGGCACCATTGTAGAAGGTGAACCAATGGTTGAAGTGTTTAAGCGTTTCTCACAGAAAGTCATAGAGATAGCTTCAGGAGAACTTACATGGAATGAAAAGAAGAATTACCAAGAAATAGCAATATTCAAGACAGGCGTAACACTGTAAGATGAAAGCACTATCTCCGCTCTTAATTTTCCTAATCCTCTATCTGGCAACAAGCATAATTGCTCAGGATTTCTATAAAGTGCCTATCACAGTTGCGTTCCTTATCAGTGCAGTATATTCGTTACTGACGCTGAAAGGAAGTATGGATGAACGAATCAAAATTTTTGCAAAAGGCGCAGGCAATTCAACCATGGTTCTTATGTTGGCCATATTCATTCTTGCTGGAGCATTTGCAGCATCAGCAAAGGCAATGGGTGCGGTCGATTCGACAGTCAACTTAGCTTTGAAAGCACTGCCCGAGCAACTGATCCTGCCAGGCCTGTTTCTTGCGTCATGCTTTATTTCACTTAGTATTGGCACTTCTTGTGGCACAATTGCAGCACTCACGCCCGTTGCAGTTGGCATTGCTGATCAGTCAGGAATCAGCATCCCTTTAATGGTAGGATTGATAGTAGGAGGAACATATTTTGGAGACAACCTTTCGTTCATCAGCGACACAACAATAATTGCCACTCAAACCCAAGGATGCAAGATGAATGACAAATTCAAAGCAAACATCCGAATCGTCGCTCCTATAGCAGTTATAATGCTAATTATCTACTATTTCCTTGGACAAAACATTACTGAGCCAACGAATATTGGAGAAAGCAACTTCTGGCTTGTATTGCCATATATAGCCGTCATAGTCATGGCATTGTGCGGACTTAATGTGCTTATTGTGCTCGCTTTAGGCTTAATCTGCACGGGAATAATAGGCATAAGTATGGGTGCGTACGATGTGTTTGGCTGGTTCTCAGCAATGAACGAAGGAATGATGGGAATGAGTGAATTGCTCATCGTAACTATTCTTGCAGGAGGAATGCTTGAAGTGATACGCCACAATGGTGGTATCGACATGATAATCAAAGCACTCACTCAAAACATTCGCAGTAAGAGAGGAGCAGAATTCAGCATCGCCGCATTGACTTGCTTAGTTAACATTTGCACAGCGAATAACACTGTTGCAATAATCACAACAGGACCTATTGCTAAAGACATTGCAACTCGATTCAATATAGATTCTCGCAAGTCAGCTTCCATTCTCGACACGGCGTCTTGTTTCTCTCAAGGCCTATTGCCTTACGGAGCTCAAGTCCTTATTGCAGCAGGGCTCGCACAACTCAATCCTATAGAAATCATTCCTAATCTTTATTATCCTATGCTGATAGGCATTGCTATTGTGTTGGCAATTGCATTAAGATATCCAAGAAACATTTCATAAAACAGCACCATTCCCAACACCGAAACACCCAATAGTATCTATCTAAATATCAACAACTAACGCAAGCCGTATTCCGTAAGATAATCACGCTTTTCATCCTCTCAAACTTACGCCTTGTATCTCTTGTGCGTTATGCCCGATAACGCATGTGCGATACAAGGCGTAACGCACATGCAATATAAGGCGCAAAGTAAAAGTGTTGCAAGGCATATACCGCAAAGCATATAAGGCTGTTGTTAGCACTCGCACAAAGCATACGATTTGCAAATTACTACTTTTCATTCATTATCCTCTCTTTTTATTCAAAAGTTTAGGGTTTTATTTCTTCACATTATATATTTTTAGTAATTTTGCACGATAATATGTACATAAAACTCTTATAACACAAAAGCAAGATATGGAAAATAGAAGCGTGGTTTCTATTGCAGACTACAGCAAGGAAAAGATTCAGTACTTGCTCGACATGGCAACAGAATTTGAGGCAAGGCCAAACCGCCGCCTCCTTGAGGGCAAAGTTGTTGCTACCCTCTTTTTCGAGCCATCAACCCGCACTCGTCTCTCATTTGAGACAGCAGCTAACCGACTTGGCGCTCGCGTGATTGGTTTCTCTGACCCGAAAGCTACAAGCTCAAGCAAAGGAGAGACATTGAAAGACACTATCAAGATGGTGAGCAACTATGCTGATGTTATTGTGATGCGCCACTACCTTGAAGGAGCAGCTCAGTATGCCAGCGAGGTTACTAATGTGCCAATAATAAATGCTGGAGATGGAGCCAACCTTCACCCATCGCAGACCATGCTCGACCTCTATTCCATATACAAGACCCAAGGCACGCTCTACAACCTCAACATCTATATGGTAGGTGACTTGAAGTATGGCCGCACAGTGCATTCTCTCTTGATGTCAATGCGCAAGTACAATCCTACTTTCCATTTCATTGCCCCTAAGGAACTGGAGATGCCAGAGGAATATAAGATTTATTGCAAGCAAAATAATATCAACTACATAGAGCAGCAGGACTTCACAGAAGACACTATTGCTGATGCAGACATCATATACATGACTCGTGTGCAGCGTGAGCGTTTCAGCGATCTCATGGAGTATGAGCGCGTGAAGGACGCATATATCCTCAAAGCAGACATGCTTGGCAAGTGCCGCGACAACATGAAGATTTTGCACCCGCTCCCAAGAGTTAACGAGATTGAGTATGATGTGGACGAAAGCAAGCATGCATACTATTTCGAGCAGGCTCAAAATGGCCTTTATGCCCGTGAAGCGCTAATATGCGATGTATTGGGCATCACGCTTGATGATATAAAGAATGACAAGAACATTAAGTGAAAGTAGATTTATGGAACACAATAAAGAACAAATGATGGTTGCAGCTCTTGAAAATGGCTCAGTCATCGACCATATACCAACTGACAAGCTTTGGACAATAGCTCAGTTGCTCAATCTTGACAAATGTCCCGAAGAAGTTGTTATTGCTAACAATCTCGAAAGTAAAGTAATGACTCGCAAGGGACTCATCAAGATTAGCGGAAAGTTCTTCAGCGAAGAAGAAATCAGCAAACTTGCGGTTGTTTGTCCAAACATTCGACTTACTGTCATCCGCAACTATGAGGTGACAGAGAAAAGACAAATCAACTTGTCGGACACAATCATTAACATCGTTAAGTGTGCAAACCCAGTATGCATCACTAATAATGAGCCAATGAAGACTTACTTCAATGTTAAGGACTTAACCACACTCAAATGCCGTTATTGCGGCAAAGAGCAATCACTCGATAGCATAAAATTAAAATAAGATATGAAGTTTTCAGAAAGAAACAAACTAAACCTCAGCAATGTCAATGCAGACATTCTGAAAATGTGGAACGACGAAGATGTGTTCCACAAGAGCATCGATGAGCGTGAGGGCTGTCCTCAGTTCATCTTCTTCGAAGGACCACCATCAGCTAATGGCCACCCAGGTATTCACCATGTGATGGGTCGTACAATCAAGGATACTTTCCTTCGCTATAAGACTATGCAGGGCTTTCAAGTAAAGCGCAAAGCAGGTTGGGACACACACGGCCTTCCTGTTGAGCTTTCTGTTGAAAAGAGCCTCGGAATCACAAAAGAGGATATCGGCAAAAAGATTTCTGTTGATGACTACAATGATGCATGTCGCAAGAATGTGATGATGTACACAGACGAATGGACTCAGCTCACCGACAAGATGGGTTATTGGGTTGATCTCGAGCATCCATACATCACATACGACAACAAGTATATAGAGTCTCTCTGGTATCTCTTGAAGAAGCTTTATGAAAAAGATCTTCTTTACAAGGGATATACTATTCAGCCATACTCACCTGCTGCAGGTACAGGACTTTCGTCACACGAGCTCAACCAGCCAGGTTGTTATCGTGATGTGAAGGACACAACTGTAACAGCGCAGTTTAAGGTGACAGACAAGGTTTGTGAGGTGATGAATGGCAAGGGTGAGTACATCGGTGGTTGCGATAAGCAGCTTCCTATCTATATCCTTGCATGGACAACCACTCCATGACATTGCCTTCAAACACAGCACTTTGCGTTGGTCCTAAGATTGACTATGTTTGCGTAATCGGCAAGAACCCATACTCTGGCGAAGAAGCAGCATACTTCATTGCCGAAAGCCGTCTCTCTGCCTACTTCACTCCTGAGAAGGACGAGGAAGGCAACGAGATTCCACTTCAGATCATCTGGCGCGGAAAAGGTTCTGACCTCGTTGGCTTGCACTATGAGCAGCTCATGCCTTGGGTAAAGCCATGCGAACTTGTTGGCGACAAGGTTGTTGTGAAAGAAGAAGAAGCTTTCCGTGTCATTCCGGGCGATTATGTCACAACAGAAGATGGTACTGGTATCGTACACATTGCTCCTACATTTGGTGCTGACGATGCAAAGGTTGCTAAGGATGCCGGTATTCCATCACTCTTTATTATCGACAAAGCTGGCGACACTCGTCCTATGGTTGACTTCACTGGTAAATACTTTGTGAAGGACGATATGAATGAGGAATTCGTATCTGCATGTGTAAACGAAAGCTATTGGAAGCATAGTGGCGACTTCGTAAAGAATGCTTACGATCCTAAGTATAATCAAAATGGCAAGTATGATGAGAAGGCTGCTGCTAAAGATATGGACCTCAATGTCATCCTTTGCCTTGAGATGAAGGAGATTGGCACGGCATTCAAGATTGAGAAGCATGTCCATAACTACCCTCATTGCTGGCGTACAGACAAACCAGTCCTCTACTACCCTCTCGATTCATGGTTTATTCGCTCTACTGCTTGCAAGGACCGCATGTTCGAGCTCAACAAGACCATTCTTTGGAAACCAGAGTCAACTGGTACTGGCCGCTTCGGAAAATGGCTTGAAAACCTCAATGACTGGAACCTTTCTCGTTCACGCTACTGGGGCACTCCTCTCCCTATTTGGCGCAACCGCGACACAAAGGAAGAGATTTGCATTGGTTCCGTAGAAGAGCTCTACAACGAGATTGAAAAGGCTGTCACAGCTGGTGTGATGGCAAGCAACCCATTGAAGGATAAGGGCTTTGTTCCTGGAAACATGGATCAAGCTAATTACGATAAGATTGATCTCCATCGTCCTTATGTAGACGACATTAAGCTTGTTGGCAAAGAAGGTTCTGTGCTCACTCGCGAGCTTGACCTCATTGATGTGTGGTTTGACTCAGGCGCAATGCCTTACGCTCAAGTACACTACCCATTTGAGAATCGTGAACTCATAGATGAAGGCAAGGCTTTCCCTGCAAACTTCATCGCAGAAGGTGTTGACCAAACTCGTGGATGGTTCTTCACTCTCCATGCAATTGCAACAATGGTTTTCGATTCAGTTGCTTACAAGGCTGTTATTTCTAATGGCCTCGTTCTCGACAAGAATGGCGTGAAAATGTCTAAACGCCTTGGTAATGTCATCAACCCATTTGATTGCATTGGTCAGTATGGTGCTGACGCTGTGCGTTGGTACATGATCACAAACTCGTCTCCATGGGACAATCTCTCATTCGACCCAGAAGGAGTGAAAGAAGTAACTTCTGCATTCTTCATCAAGCTTCAGCAAGCATACTCATTCTTCACAATGTATGCTAATGTAGATGGCTTCGAATACAAGGAAGCAGACATTGCATACGCAGATCGTCCTGATTTCGACCGTTGGTTGCTTTCTGAGCTTAACACTCTCGTAAAGAATGTTCAGACACTCCTCGATGACTATGATCCAACTCCTGCAGGCCGTCTTATCCAGTCATTCGTAATTGACTATCTATCAAATTGGTATATCCGTTTGAACAAGGCTCGTTTCTGGGGAGGCGAAATGACTCAAGACAAGCTTTCTGCTTACCAGACACTCTACATTACCCTTGACACCCTCAGTCGACTCATTGCTCCAATCGCACCATTCTATGCTGATCAGCTCTTCCGCGATCTCAATAGCGCAACTGGCAAGGACACAGCAAAGAGTGTTCATTTAGCTAAGTTCCCTACATATGCAGAGGAGCAAATTGATTCTGAACTTGAAGCAGCAATGGAAGATGCAATGAAGGTCACATCAATGGGCCTTTCAATCCGAAAGGATGTTAAGATTCCTGTTACTCAGGTACTTCAGTCAATTGCAATTCCAGACACTGATAAGGTTCTCAGCGATCGCATCATGCGCATGGCTGACATCATATCTAAGGAAGTAAATGTGAAAGAGCTTAAGCTTATGGATGGCTCTATGCTTGTTAAGAGCGTGAAGTGCAACTTCCGTATCATGGGAAAGAAGTTTGGCAAGATGATGAAAGCAATAAGTGCGGCAGTTGCAAATATGAGCCAAGCACAGATTTCTGAGCTTGAGACTAATGGCAGCATAACACTTCAGGCTGAGGGGCAAGATGCTCTTATTGAGCTTGCAGATGTTGACATCATGTCACAAGACATCCCTGGTTGGAGCGTTGCAAATGAAGGCACAACAACTGTTGCACTTGACATCACAATCACTCCTGAACTCAAAACAGAGGGTTATGTTCGTAAGATTATCAAGCAGATTCAAGGTCTTCGCAAGTCACAGGGCTTCGAAATAACTGACAGAATCAAGGTTGAAATCTCTGATTGCCCTGAAGTACAGGCAGTTCTTGCTCAATACAAGGAGAATATTGCAAGTCAGGTACTCGCCAACTCAATTACAATAAATAATGTTGAGAGTGAGCCTATCGACTTTGCAGACTTCAAGGCTGCAATCTCTGTACAGAAAGACTAATTTGCACAGATAAGGCCATACTTAATTGTGCAGAAAAGACTAACGATGTCCAAATAGACTAAAAATGTCGAAAAAGACTAAACTATACATTTCTATCGCATTGTTCATCGCCGTTCTTGTCATTGACCAGATTATAAAGGTCAATGTCAAGACGGGGATGTTTCTTGGCCAGCGTATTGAAATAACAAGCTGGTTTTCTTTGTTATTCGTCGAGAACAACGGTATGGCTTTCGGATGGGAAATATTCGGAGGCAAGCTTGTTCTTACTCTTTTCCGACTTATAGCGGTAAGTGCCATTGGGTGGTTCATCTACAAGGAGATAATGAGTCATACAAGACCTTTCGGTTATATTGTTTGCCTTACTCTCATAATGGCTGGTGCCGCAGGCAACATTATTGATTGCCTTTTCTATGGGCTTATCTTTAACAACCCTCCCCGTCCAATGGTTGCAGACTTCATGCCTTGGGGTATGGGATACGGAGATTTCCTCTATGGAAAGGTGGTAGATATGTTCTATTTCCCACTAATTGAATGGGATATGCCTGATTGGTCACCTCTTTATAGTGGAGAGCATTGCGTGTTCTTCAGTCCTATCTTCAACTTTGCTGATGCAGCTATTTCATGTGGAATTGTTGCTTTGCTGCTGTTTTATCATAAGATAATCAGCAACATAAACCTTTCATCTCTTTTTCAAAAGAAAAGCGAAGACAAAGAAGTAGAAGCAGAAAGCAATTGCGAAGATATTTAGTTTTTGTTTAAAAACAAAAAGAGGATTTAGAGAATTAAACAGAACTTAGTAAATGAAGAAATACCTAAGCTTAATATTATTTACACTTGCATTTATCCTTGCCGCATGCGATAATCGTCCTGATTATGTGTTGTCAAGAGGGAAAATGGAAGATGTGCTATACGACTATCATATCGCTCAAGGCCTTCTTGATCAACAGCCAAGCAAAGATAGAGAGAAAAAAGCACAAGATTATATTAATGCTGTATTTGAGAAACACAACATTACTGAGGCAGAGTTTGATTCATCGGTTGTCTACTATAACCGCAACACGAAAGACCTATACAAGATTTACGCAAATCTAAAGAAGCGATATACTGAAGAGAATGAAGCTGTTCAGATTGTCAATGGCAATAATGACATGATGGCAATTTATTCGAATGGAGGCGATACTACTAACATTTGGAATGCAGATCGACTCATTCTACTGCGCCCCAAGCAGCTTTTGTCTCATGAGAGTTTCACAATCCACGCAGATTCTTCTTTCAGAAAGAATGACCAATTCACGCTTCAATTCTCTACAATCTTTATGAAAGAGCAGACAGATATGCGTGATCTTTGCCTCTATGCAGGAATCAGCGTTAAGACAAAGGGAGGTAAATCCATTAGTTCTACCCGCCAAACAAGCGGAAACGGGATAATGCAAATCACCGTAAAGGCAACAGAACAAGATGAAATAGAATCACTTATAGGTTTCTTCTATTATTACGGAAAGAAGAGTGAGCGAAACTATTGCTTCATAGACAACATAAAGCTTATTCGCATGCATGAGAAAGGTACAGAGGAAATGGAAGAAAAGAAGGATTCCATAGCAGTTGAAGACTCTATTCGTAATGACTCAACAAAGAAGGATTCCATAAAGAAAGAGCCGTTAAAGCGTCTAACTCCTGATGAGATTCGCCGTGAAAACCAATCTGGCAATAAGTTAAAGATTGAATCTGCGCCTTCTGTTCGTACACCAAATTCAATTGGTCCAAGAAGAAAAAACGGAAGGCAAGCTCCACAATCAAGACAAGGAGCTCAATCTACAACTCCTAAGAGGTAAAAACAAAAATACCACATGCGAAAAATAGCAGCATCAAAAGTTTACATAAATAAAGAAGAGTTCTACAGCAATCATGTTGTAGAACTTTTTGATGATGATGTGGTTAAGCATTATCCTCTCGCAGAAGAGCAAGCTATGACAGAATGGCTAGGTGGAATTATTGTAATTACAAATAAGATCTTGAATACCGATGCTTTAAGTAGAACAAAATGCATTGACGATTTTTTCAAAATAGATGATAAGTTCTCAAATAAAGAATCAAGAAAAAAAGCCTATCACATTGCAAACACAAATATTGAAAGCGAGATAATTAGCGAGAAAGCTATAATAAAAAGAGTTTTCTAAATAATCCTTATATTCTATAATTTACTAATAATCAAAAGGGAAAGAATATTCCACTATTGCTTTCATGAGCTTACTATTTCCTTAAATCTCAATCACTTGACCATCATATGCCAAATGAATATATTCTGGAAACAAAGCATCTTCCTTAGCATGAGGAAGAATATGATGACTCATGTGAATGAGCCAAGTTTCTTTCACTCCAATTTTTCGTGAAAAAGCAATTGCATCTTCAATTGTTTGATGGCTTGGGTGCTCTTTATGACGAAGACCATTAACAATTAGATACTCTACTCCTTGAAGATAATCAAATTCCTCATCAGGAATAGTTTTCATATCAGTGATATAAGCAAAGTTATCTATACGGAAACCAACTATAGGCAGCTTTCCATGCATCACTCTAATTGGAAGGACTTCAACAGGAGCCACCTTACCGCAATTCTTCTCCTCATTCTTTTCCGAGAGTATCAAATCACGCCTTTCCCTCACAAAATCATCAAGATACTCACTCTTCATTGGCTCTGAATCATTCTCATCTATGATGATTGGCTTATGCGGCTCTATCTCAATAAGATTAATGGCAGGAACACCAGGATAACGCTTTTCCTTTGGAGTGAAACAATAAGGAATCCGTTCTATAAGATGGTCAGCACAGAACTTCTCTGCATAAACATCAACATCGCCAAAAACACTGTAAGGGCGAAGGTCATCCAGTCCTCCTACATGATCATAGTGCTCATGAGTAAGAAGCACCGCATCAAGAGGTTTGAAATCAATGCTCAGCATCTGCTCTCGAAAATCAGGACCGCAATCGATAAGTATGCGCCTGCCATTCACTTCAACAAGAGCCGAACAACGCAAGCGTCGGTCATGAGGATCTGTGGAAGTGCACACCTCACATGGGCACCCAATTTGAGGCACGCCACATGATGTTCCAGTTCCTAATATCGTAATTCGCATTTGATGTTCCTATTTATATAAAGTTCACTTCTGGATGAATGCTTACTCCAAATTTGTCTGCAACACTCTTGCATACTGCATCGCTTAATGCAACAATCTCGTCAGAAGTTGCACCACCAAGATTCACAAGCACTAGCGCCTGCTTATCATGCACTGCTGCTCTGCCAAGCGACTTTCCCTTCCATCCACATTGTTCAATCATCCATCCTGCAGGGATTTTCACTCCATTCTCCACCTCATAATAAGGCATCGAAGGGTAATCCTTCTGAATTTCAAAGAATTTTTCCTTGTCAACCACAGGATTCATGAAGAAACTTCCTGCATTGCCCAACACCTTTGGATCAGGAAGTTTAGCATTGCGAATATCAATTATCGCTTGCCTAACATCCCTCACGGTCAAGTTCTCTCGCGCGCCAAGCACAGCTTTTATATTACCATATTCTGTCTTCAGCACAGGATGCTTCTTCAAGCGGTAAGTTACAAAAGTGATTGCGTATTTTCCTTTTAGAGAGTTTTTGAAAATGCTCTGTCGATAAGAATAATCACACTCGAGCGTGCCAAACACTCGTTTCTGCCCGCTCTTCAATTCTATTCCCTCAACCAATGCAATTACATCTTTCGCCTCAACGCCATATGCTCCAATATTCTGCACTGCACTTGCACCAACTTCACCAGGAATAAGGGATAAATTCTCTACACCGCCCCATCCTCTCTCAACACAATATTCTACAAAATCATCCCACACCTCGCCAGAACCAACTCTAACAAGCACATCATCATCATTCTCCTCTTCCGCCTTGATTCCTTTAATTGCACTATGAAGCACTACTCCATCAAAATCACCTTTGAACAGAAGATTACTTCCGCCTCCAATATGAAGCACATTACTCTCATCTTTTATCTGCTCAATAGCTTTGAGAAGTCCAGCTTCACTACCGTACTCCATAAAACAACGAGCAGTGACATTCATGCCGAAAGTATTATATTTCAGCATATTGCAATTCATCACCTTCTTAAGAGAAATATTCATTTCTTCGAAATTAGTCCAAGAAAAGTATTAATATTCTATTTCGTGTAACCTCCACTCATCACCGCTCTTATCAAAGCGGAACTTCATGTAGAATCCATTGCTTACGCCTTCCATGAGCAGCGTCTTCTTATTTTGGCTGATACATGCCTGACCGTAATCAATTGTGACAAGTGCATCTTTTGCAAAAGGAAGTTCTGCCTTCATTTCAAACCATTGATCTGCAGTAAGTTCCTCAACTTGTTCTTCCTCTTCATCGCTTTGAGCTGTCAATACAAGTTTCAATGGCTGAACCAAAGAATTTCGCTGGAATGTGCTATCAGCAACAAACTTGCTGTAGAACTGCAAGAACTCGCCATTTGGCAAATTTGCAAAATTCTCTTTATGAATGTCAGAAAGCACCCATTTCCCATTCACGCGAAGAAAGTTGAACTTCTCCACATAATCCTCACGCAGATACACCCACTCCACAGCCACAGAGCTCAAAGCTGTGTCTTTCTGCAGTTCCATATCTTGCTCGCGTTCGTAAATAACGGAATAGAAATCTTGAGTGTTGAAACGGTTATAATGAGCCCAATCCTGATGCGAGAGCTTAATCTCATCAGAGCCATCCTTACATGAAAGCGGGAATGATATGCGTTGTCCTTGGAACTTCTGATCGCTTGCAAAATTAAAGAAAAAATCATCAAACAATTCATCAACAGTTTCTGGAGGCATCTCATCGTCAAACAGATGAAGAGTGTCCCCTGCAAACACCTCTGCTGAATCCACTTTTTCCTCTTCATCAGAAGTAAAAATCTCTGTCACTTTGTTTTCCTTGCATGAAGCAAACAAACCTAACAAGAGAATAGCAAATGCTAAAGTTTTTTTCATATAATAACCGATTCGGTTGATTCATTTATGGTATTCGAGACACCATATAACTCAATTTTAATGCAAATTTAAGAGTTTATT
>JAGHVC010000003.1 GCA_018064505.1 Candidatus Minthosoma caballi
ATATATATGTGCGTGTAGCAACAGGCGAAGGCAGCATGCCCTCTTTGAAGAGGCGGAAACGGTAAGCCGTAGTAGCCTTTGTGCTGAGGACGCCTGTGCGGCTCACATTGCCGTTTGTGGCTGTTGGAGTGCTGCCATCGGTTGTGTAGCGGAGTGTGGCTCCTGAAGGGATGTTCACGCAAATCTGCAGCGTGCCTGAGAAGATCTGTGAGTCCTTGTCAATGACAGGGTAAGGGAGCATCTCTGTGGCAAAAGAACTATTGCTGTTTGAGGCTCCAGGAGTAGGAGTGTCGGTCACTCCCCATTCCTCGCTGCCATCTGCTTTGCGAGCGTATGCCGTGCGTCCGTAGCCCTCAGGGTAGCTCTGACGAAGGAGAATGCTTTTGCCGTCGCTGATGATTATCTCGCCCCCATCGTAGTCGAGCTTGAAGTCAATCTGATTGTGCTCTCCGAGGTTCCAGATGCCGTTGTGGTCAAACCAGAGCACCTTGTAGCCGTTGCCGTTCACGATGCCGATAGTCTCTGGCAATCTGAATTTAGTGAGATTGTTTTCGTCGTCAGTGATGTATAATCCAGCCAGTTCAACGCCGCCCTTGTTTGGATTGTAAAGCTCAATCCAGCCGCCGTAGTTGAATGAAGGATCCATGAACATATCAATGTTTGACGACTGAATCTCGTTGATAATCAGCTTGTCGGCAAGGATAGAGCTCTTCTCTACGGTGACAGCGCAAGTAGCCTTGATTTCAGGGTTATCAGCCGACTCCGCAGTGATGGTGCAAGTGCCATAGCCAACGCCCTTCACCTTTCCAGTGGCATCCACTGTGGCAATAGTTTTGTCGGATGTTGACCACTTAGCGTTGCGGTAGGTAGCGTTGTCAGGTGTCACGATAGTTGTAAGGTATTGTTCCTCAGCAGGAATGAGTGTAAGCTCCTTTTCTGAAAGCTCAAGAGAAGATACATGAGTGAACACGCCATACCATTCGAGCTTGAAGTTGTCGACAGCCACCCAGTTGGCATCTGTGTTGTCGAGCAGTATGCCCATTTCCACGATGCCATCGTTAGCTATCTCGAAGTTGAGGGAATAGTGCTTAGGAGCATTGTTGTTAGTGCTTATCTTCAGCTTTGTCTCTTTACCGCTATAGTCCTTCACATAGAGGTAGGCATTGTTGGCAGGAGCGGCAGGAGAGCCCCACCATCCCCAGCCAGAGCCTTGAAACACGGCAATTGCATCAATGCTCAGCTTATATTTGCCCTTCGACAGCATCGATTTCTGCAAGATAGTGCCAGAGCCGAGTCGTGTTTCTTCCCATCCAACCTCACAGAAAGCCTGAATGAACTTATTGATACTCACACTGCCATTAGTGTAGGAAGCGTTCTGCCACTTTGCTCCTGTCGATTTAGGCACATCAAATGTCCATCCACTATAGTTCGAATCCAACCGCGGATTCTGGATGTATGCGTCGGTCACATCAATCCATTCCTGTGCAACAGCTGGCAATGCCATTGCGCCAATCAGGAATAGGGTGGTTAGTAGTTTCTTCATTTTATTGTTTTAGTAAAAAAGGTTGTTTCTATATTATTGCTCTGTATTACATTATTACCGAAAACATATCGAGTTCTATTTTTATCTATTTTTAATATCTTTAATATTTTTTCTTTAACTAAGTCTTTTCGCAAAGAAAAGGCGTCAAAATCGAAATTCTCTATACGCATTTTTCATTCTGAAAAAAGCTTATGTAAAGGAAAAATATTAAAAATATATAAAAATAGGTAAAAATAAGTAATCTCATTTTCCTCACCTCTTCCTCAAGAAGTTCAATCCCATCACATATTTCAAAGTCCCGTAGGTGTTGGTGAGACCAAACTTATCCTTTCTGTACGAATAGGTGTGAAGCTCAAGAATCAAGCCAGTGAAGTACTTGCCACTGTTCCACATCATGCTTGAGCGCAAATTCACATCGGTTGAGAGGTTGTTCAGAATCGAGTGGCTGTTCTGCGCCTCAGTGATGTTTGATCGCCTGTAGCCGATGTTTGGCATGATGGAGAAAGCAAACAGGCAGTTTCTGCCCAGCACGCAGTTATAGTTGTATCCAATGCTGATGCTGTAGTCGTGATAGTCCACGCGGTTGAACAGCAGCGTTGAGTCGATGTGGTTAATCATGTAATCAGGCAACTCCTTGTCGTTGAAGTGGATATCCTGATGATTGTACTGGAATCCGAGGCTCCAGCTTCCGCAGCTTCTTCTCTGCACAGAGCTCTCGCCAAATGCTGCTGGCCATGAGAAGTGCTTGTTGTTGAACATATACACGGCGTTGAAGCCGTTGCACTTTGAGTCAAGCCCCTTGAACGAGCGATCCTTGCCCGTCAGCTCCATGCCGGTCACATGAGTGATCTTGGCTCCTTTGCCCGATTGGAAGGTATAGTATTCTGCAAAGAACTTGGCGGTGTGCACATTGAATGTCTGCCTTCTCGATGTGCCGTTTGTGTCGCCATTCTTGATGCCAAGCTCATTCACATTGTACATGAGACCGTAGCCAAGTATGCTGTAGTAGAGGAATCCGCCGACCACCATTGATGGGTCGGACTGTATGGTCATTGTGCTCTTTGTCTCCGAAGACTGAAGGTGGTAGAAATCGTGCCAGTACGACACCTCTGCCTGCGCAGTGAATTGATATTTGTTTGGAGTCACATAATTTGTGTCGCACCTCATGAAGAAATTCGACACCTTGTCCAGCAGCTCAAGAGCAATGAACTTCTTCTGAGGCTTGGAAGAAACGACCCGCTCCCTGGCTTTTTCAAGGCTAATGCTGTCCGCAGCAACGGAGTGATTCTTTCCTGCTGCAACGGAGTCATCCTGCCCAGACACAACGGAGCCATCCTGCCCAGACACAATGGAGTCATTCTGCCCAGACGCACAAAGCGTCATCATCAGCAACAACAATGTCAGCAGATTCTTCCTCATGGCCACAAATATTATATTCAAATTTATCTTGTTCAACTCTGTTAAAACTTTCCTAAAATTCTGTCCATCACCCAGTTAGTTGCCGTAGCGCTTCTTGAGTCGCAGTCGCACTCGCCAATGCCCCTCAGGTGCTCAACCACTTTCTTGATCAGCGCCATCTGCACATGCTCAGGGTTGCCGATGACAAATTCCTCCTTGCCATTCTCGGTGTCGAGCACGATAGGAGAGTAGTCATACACGGAGAACACAATCTTGCCTTTTGTGCCCACAATCGAGATGCGGTCGCGTCGAGCCGACTCATGAGCCACAAAGCACCAAGAGGCACTACCGCTCAGTCCGCTGGCAAATCTGAAGCAAGCATTGAAGGTGTCCTCCACCTTGTAGAGCCCAGCCATGTTCTGCCCATATCCCTCAGCCTCAATGATAGGGCCGAACATATATTGCAGAATATCAAGCTGATGAGGTGCAAGGTCGTAGAAATAGCCGCCTCCGCCAGCAATGTCTGGCTGCAAGCGCCAAGGCATTTTCTTGCTGTTGTAGTCAAGTTCGCGTGGAGGCACTGCAAAGCGAATCTGCACAGTTAGCACTTTGCCTATCTGTCCGCTCGACACAACATCCAGAACTTTCTCGAAATAAGGCAGATATCTGCGATAGAAAGCCACGAAGCAAGGTATTCCTGTCAGCTCGCTTATTCTGTTCACTCTCAGGCAATCCTCATAGCTTGCAGCAAGAGGCTTCTCGATGTAGGCAGGCTTGCCGGCTTTCATTGCCATGATGGCAAATGTGGCATGCGACGATGGAGGAGTGGCGATATACACCGCATTCACCTCTGGATCGTTCACCAAAGACTGTGCATCGGAATAGTATTTCTTTATTCCGTGCCTCTCTGCGTATGACTTCGCCTTGTTCAGGTCGCGACTCATCACAGCCACCACTTCGCTGCCTTCTATAAGATCAAATGCAGGACCGCTCTTTCGCTCGGTCACTTCGCCGCATCCTATAAAGCCCCAGTTTACCTTATCCAAGTGTTCCATTTACAATGATTTGCTTTTGCACCAAATGAATTGCAAAGTTACTGCTTTTTTATTTAAATAAAAAAATATTGGCTGAAAATATCTCTCATAATGTGGCAAATTAAAATATTGTCCTTAACTTTGTTTGCAAATGGTAGCCCCCTAACCATCGAGGGGGCACTTGGAATGATTTGTCGTTTAGACGATTATTCGTTTTGTCGAAAACTCGATTATTCGAAAACTCGATTATTCGAAAACTCGATTTCTCGTTTATTCGATTACTCGATTTCTCGATTATCCGATTTCTCGTTTATCCGATTTCTCGATTATTCGTCTAATCCTTTTCTCTTTTAATCAAAAACTCACCCCAGTATGCTCACCTCTCTCGCCCTCATCTTCCTCCTCGCCCTCTCGCTCGCCTACATCTTCACAAAGCTCAAGCTGCCAGCATTGATTGGCATGCTCCTCACTGGCATCATTCTGGGGCCTTATGTACTCGATGTCCTCTCGCCATCGCTTTTGTCCATCTCTGTTGAGTTGCGTCGCATTGCATTGGTTATCATACTGATGCGTGCAGGTCTTGCTCTCGACATAAAGGACTTGAAGAAGGTGGGGCGGCCAGCCATTCTCATGTGCTTCGTCCCTGCATGCTGTGAGATTGCAGGCATGATGCTCATAGCTCCTTCCTTGCTTGACATATCCTTGCTCGATGCAGCCGTGATGGGTGCAGTCGTGGCAGCTGTCTCGCCAGCAATCATTGTGCCTCGCATGCTCAATCTGATGGAGAAGAAGATAGGCACAAGCAGGAGCATTCCTCAGATGATTATGGCAAGCGGTTCGGTTGACGATGTGTTTGTCATCGTGCTGTTCACGGCTTTCACCACGCTGTCTCTCGGCGGTGAGGTGTCGGCTTCAAGCTTCGTGCAGATACCGGTGTCAATCTTCACAGGGCTGCTGCTTGGCGTGGCTATAGGCTGGCTGATGAGCAAATACTTCAAGAAGTTCCACATGCGCGACTCCATCAAGTTGCTGATAATGATGAGTTTCGCCTTTCTCTTCCTTCAGGCAGAAGAGTGGCTCAAGGACCTCTTGCCGCTCTCTGGTCTTCTTGCTGTGATGGCAATGGGAGCGACGATTCTGAAGGACTATCCAGTGCTTGCAAAGCGCATCTCGCCAAAATACACCAAACTGTGGGTGGCAGCTGAGATCCTTCTCTTCGTGCTTGTAGGTGCTACGGTGGACATAAAGTATGCCGCAGCAGCAGGATTGATGTCTATCGCAGTGATTTTCATTGCATTGATGTTCCGCATGATAGGCGTGTTCTTCTGCATGCTCAAGACCAAGCTCACCATGCGAGAGCGCCTCTTCTGCATGATAGCCTACCTGCCAAAAGCCACCGTTCAAGCAGCCATTGGCTCCCTTCCTTTAGCAATGGGCTTGCCATGCGGACAGATTGTGCTCACGGTCGCCGTCCTTGCCATTCTCATCACCGCACCGCTTGGCGCATTTGGCATAGATATGACTTATAAGGTACTGCTGAAGGAAAAAGAATGATTAGTTATGTTTAAGATTTTTCTAATGATTTTAGTTTAGATTTCGAGGAGCGTAGCGACGATCCTTAATAAATCGTTCAAAAAAGCGAAGAACTTGAGCGTATTTTTAATAAAGATGTTAGTTGAAGATTTTATAAAATCCAAAAACAAAATCTCAATATAAAATGCGCTCGAATACCTCGCTTTTGAGGAGCATTTTGAAGGGGATCGTCGCTACGCTCCTCGAAATCTAAACTAAAATCTTTACAAAAATCATAAAACAAACACTTTCGTAACAAGAAATAAACTCTTAATTTTGCCTCTTTCACAAATTTCTTTCCTAATAATTTTATAAGTTGAAATAATAGTCGTATATTTGCAAAACGAAATCGGAGGCAGGTTTTGCCCGATGAAATCGCATAAAAGTAGAAACCATTATCAAGGGGAAAAGGACGATGAACAGCAATCGAAACATACTGATTAACGCGGCAGCTCCAGCACAGGGAACAGCCCAGTTCATCGCGTCTTTCTCAGCACCGAAGAATATACTATCGCCCCACAGAGTGACGAGGAATATTCTCAGGCGGCACCCCTGACAACCGATGAAATCGCAGAATACACTCCCGTTGCTCTCTTCCCTCCAAGAAGTCAGCAGCGGGATTTTTTTCCTCCTAATCTTCACTTACTCCATGCTTCCTCAAATCTCCATCTTCAATCCCGGCTACATCAACAGCAAAGGCAGAGCGGTGATGCAGACACGCCCATATCAGCAGACTGTGTCTCTCACGCAAGTGTATAAATACATCGTTGGCGACTACGCCAAGAAAGAAACCATAGCTCTGCGTCAAGAACAGAACGAAGACAAGCAGAAGGAGCTCAAGCTTCTCACGCTGCGCTACTGCACACCCTTCGGCACCTTCTCTTATCGCGACAACAACCACCTCATCCAGCCAAGCGGCATGATGGTGGTGGACATCGACCACATCGACGACCATCAGCAGTTGCTGGCTCTTCGCCAGGCTCTTATCCACGATCGTCGCTTCGAAACAGAGCTGCTTTTCGTCTCTCCACGCGGCAGTGGCTTGAAGTGGTTCATCAACATTGGCGACATGAAAGGCATGCAGCTGAGAGACTTCTTCCGTCTCGTTGCTCGCCATGTGCAGTTCGAGTATGGGGTGCAGATTGATGAGAGCGGAAAGGATCCATCGCGCGCTTGCTACCTCTGTCATGACTTAGAGTGTTACATTAATCCAAAGTACTTAACAAGCTCTCTATCATGATAATTAGCAATTATAAGTTGCGTCATCTTGTAGCGCTTTGCTAGCAAAAAACTTATTTCTCTAATATAAACCATTTGCTTTATGAAACCAAAAACTAAATCTTTCAATGATGCAGACAAGGACATGATCCACCTTCAGACGGTAGTGGAGCGTGTCGAAGTTTCTGGCATCGACCTCACTGCCGACTACGATGTCTGGGTTGAGCTTGCCTTCGCTCTTGCTTCGCAGGGAGAGCAGGGCAGAGAGCTCTTTCACCGCATCAGCCGCATGAACAGCGGATACACTTATGAAGAGTGCGACCGCAAGTACACCAACTGCCTCGCAACGGGCAAGAACTGTGTTGGCATTGCCACATTCTTCAAGATTGCTGCCGACCACGGTATCGACATTTCCTTCCCAAAGAAGCTTGCCGCCACTAAGGGACGCCGCAAGATGACGCAGGAACAGCGTGCGAAGTCGGAAGAGGAGCGCAAGAAGAAATCGCAGGCTAAGGTCGATGAAATCGTCAGTTTCATCACTTCACACTACCAGCTTCGCTACAACACCTGGACAAGCCGCCCGGAGGTGCTCGAGGACGATGAGTGGCGCCCAATCACTACGCGCGACATCTGCACCATGAACACAGACATCATGTCTGCACTCAGCACCAAGGTGACAGCTGCCGAGATGCGCACCTATCTCTTCAGCCGTTCCGTGGTGCAGGACTTCGACCCTGTGCGCTCATATCTCGAAGGTCTCAAGCCTTGGAATCCCGACACTGATCCCGATTTCATCGGAGAGTTTTTCATCAAGCACATCATCTTTGGCGACCCAGAGCACACCGATTTCTACGACATGGTGCTGCGCAAGTGGATGGTGGGCAATGTGGCTCTCTGGCTTGGCGAGGCAGAGGACAACCCAATCATGCCTGTGCTCACAGGAAGCCAGCACATCGGCAAGACATACTTCGTCAAGCACATCCTTCCTCCTGAGCTTCGCAACTACCTCTTCTGCGGCAACCCAGCAGCGCGCATCGACAAGGACTTTGTCATCTCCTTGTCTGAGTTCGCCATCATCTTCCTCGACGAGTTCTCGTTCAGCACCAATGCCAAGAGCGATGCCTACAAGTTCATCGTCACTTCTGGTGCCAGCCACGAGCGCGATGCCTATG
>JAGHVC010000099.1 GCA_018064505.1 Candidatus Minthosoma caballi
AATAATGTATAGTTAGCTTTAGATGTACAGTTCCATGAGTGATTTTTCAGTTGCTTTCGTGCATAAAATGTGTATTGATAGCGTATTGTTCGTACTTACAATGTGTTTTTTCTTAAATAATATTTAAGGTTGAGTGAAAAGTGTGTTTGGTACGGGAAAAATGTGTAACTTTGCAGTAAGAAAAAATATAGATTTGACAAATGGTGTTTTTCAATAAGAATCCAAGAAATTGGAAAATAAAGAATGGTCAGCCTCTGACAGAAATGGACAAGAGGATACTGAAGTTTCAGAACAAGGGATGTTTGGTGCCTACAAGGGAACTGATTAAGACACCGGAGCAGATTGAGGGCATTCGCAAGGCTGGAGTGCTGAATACTGCTGTGCTTGACTTGGTGGCTGAGAAGATTCATGCTGGCATGACTACGCTGGAGATTGACCAGTTGGTGCATGAGTTTACGGTGAAGAATGGCGGTATTCCTGCTCCACTTAACTATGAGGGCTTCCCTAAGAGCTGCTGCACAAGTATAAATGAAGTAGTGTGTCACGGCATTCCTTCAGACGAGGAGGAACTGGAAGAGGGTGACATTGTGAATGTGGACTGCACAACGATTCTGGATGGCTATTATGCTGATGCGAGCCGTATGTTCATCATTGGCAAGACAACTCCAGAGCGTGAGAAACTGGTGAGAGTGGCTAAAGAGTGCATGGAGGTTGGAGCTGAGGCTTGCACGCCATACAGCTTCGTAGGCGACCAGGCTGCTGCTATCACTAAGCATGCCCATAAGAATGGCTTCTCGGTGGTGCGCGATTTGTGCGGCCACGGCGTAGGCAACGAGTTTCACGAGGATCCTGAGATGGAGCACTACGGTCGCAAGGGTACGGGCATGCTGCTTGTGCCGGGCATGGTGTTCACCATCGAACCGATGATCAATGCTGGTGGCTGGGAAGTGTTTGTGGACAGCGAGGACGACTGGACAGTTGTGACTGAGGATTATAGCGATAGCGCGCAGTGGGAGCACACTTATCTGATGACTGAGGACGGAGTGGAAGTGTTGAGTTATTAACAAAACGCTTCCCGACGATAACTATAATCATGACGATAACTATAACGAAAACGATATGAAAAAAGAGGGTGGAGTACTGATCCTGGCAATTGAGTCGTCTTGCGATGATACAAGTGCAGCTGTGTTGAGAGATGGCGTGCTGCTGAGTAATGTGACAGCGAGTCAGGCAGTACATGAGGCTTATGGCGGCGTGGTGCCTGAACTTGCTTCGAGAGCGCATCAGCAGAACATCGTGCCAGTGGTGCATGAGGCAATCAAGAGAGCAGGTATAGACAAGAGCGAGCTTAGCGCTGTGGCGTTCACTCGTGGACCAGGTCTTATGGGCTCTTTGCTCGTTGGTGTGAACTTTGCTAAAGGTTTTGCGCGCTCATTAGGTATTCCGATGATTGATGTGAACCACTTGCAGGGACATGTACTGGCACATTTCATAAAGGAAAGTGAGGACGATAACGATCAGCCGTCGTTTCCTTTCCTGTGTTTGCTTGTGAGCGGTGGCAATTCGCAGATTGTGAAGGTGAATTCGTATAAGGATATGGAGATTCTGGGTCAGACGATTGATGATGCTGCAGGTGAGGCTATCGACAAATGCTCTAAGGTGATGGGACTTGGCTATCCTGGCGGCCCTATCATAGATAGGCTGGCTCGTCAAGGCAATCCTGAGGCGTATGAGTTTAACAAGCCAAACATCGCAGGCTACAACTATTCGTTCTCTGGATTGAAGACTTCATTTCTTTACAAACTGAGAGATTGGGTGGCAGAAGATCCAGACTTCATTGAGCATCACAAGGAGGACTTGGCTGCAAGTCTTGAGAAAACGATTGTGGATATCTTGATGAAGAAACTTCGCCAGGCGGTGAAGGACACAGGCATCAAGCAGGTGGCTGTGGCTGGCGGCGTGAGTGCCAACAATGGATTGCGTAATGCCTACAGAGATTATGCTAAGAGATATGGATGGAAGATTTTCATTCCGAAATTCAGCTACACTACCGATAATGCTGCAATGATTGGCATCACGGGCTATTTCAAATACCTTGATGGCGATTTCGCTTCGATAGATTTGCCTGCTTATGCAAGAATGGAGAAATAGGCTGAAGGGCAAGACAGTGAGTACGGCAGAGTCATGTACAGGTGGCAGAATTGCTGCAGCCATCACCGCTGTATCTGGCGCTTCTGAATATTTTCGCGGAGGTCTGGTGGCATATCAGAACGATGTGAAGGAGCAAATGCTTGGAGTGCCTGTTGAGATGATTGAAGAGTACGATGTGGTGTCGCAGCCTGTAGTGGAGATGATGGTGAAGGGGGCATGCAAAATGTTTGGATCTGACTATGCGCTGGCATCGACAGGATATGCTGAGGCTTGGGAAGGACATGAAGTGTGTATATGGATAGGATGGGGCAGTATGGATGATGTTCATTCTCTGTGTCTTAGAGAGGATTTCGGTAGAGTAAGGAATGTGGAGGTGGCATCAGAAAAGGTTTTGGAGGAGTTTGAGAAGTGGCTGTTAACAGTGGCTTGTTAATAACGGTGGCTGGTAGAAGCTTAAAGTTAACAGTGACCTGTTAACAACGGTGGCTAGCGTTGAGAAAAGCATATACAATCTTCCGAACGGCAAATGGTAAATTGTAAATGGCAAGTTGTACATGAATCTGACAATTGTAATAGATAAGATATGAAAGAGGTTCGTTTCTTTTATGTGCCTGGTGCAGGGACTGAGCATGAACTTCCTGAGGATGAGGCTCAGCATGCAGTGCGTGTGCTCAGAATGCAGATGGGCGAAGAGATGATGCTGATGGATGGTGAGGGTACTTTCTACAAGGCAGAGGTTGCTGAATCCACCAAGAAGCGTTGTCTATATAATATAAAAGAAGTTTTGCCACAACCACGCCAGTGGAAGGGGCATCTGCACCTTGCCATGGCTCCTACCAAAAATATGGACAGGACGGAATGGACATGTGAGAAGGCAACGGAAATTGGTTTTGACGAACTGACTTTCCTTCGTTGCAAGTTTTCTGAACGCACCGTCATCAAGACAGAACGCATCGATAAGATTCTCATCTCGGCAACGAAACAGAGTCATAAGGCTTGGAAGCCAATCCTCAACGAGATGACTGATTTTAAGAAATTTATTGATTCTGTGAAGGATAGTGAAGGAGGCAAATACATCTGCCATTGCTATGACGAACCTGACCTTGGTGAAAAGAAACTCCTTCGGGATTGCTTGCAAGCAGGAGTTGATGCCCTCGTAATGGTGGGTCCTGAAGGTGATTTCTCCATCGACGAAGTTAAGTATGCTGAGGCACATGGTTTCCAAAGCGTAAGCCTTGGCGAAAGTCGTTTGCGTACCGAAACTGCTGGATTGGTAGCTGTACATTTAATGAACTTATTCAATTAGAAAATAAATATGAAAGCAATCAAATCTTTTATAATCATTATTTTAGCGACAATTGTACTTGCTTCATGTTCCAAGGAGAATGGTTATCAGAATGTCATTCCTGCTGATGCGCCATTGGTTGCTTCGGTCGATATGGCAAGTGTCGCAGAGAAGAGCGATTTTGCAAATTCGTCTGTCTCGAAGATAATGCAACAGTATATGGGTGTGCTGTTCAGTGGTGAAGCTGGCAAGAAAATGAAGGTTTACATGGAGTCGCCACAGGATATGGGCATCGATTTTCGCGAACCAATCTTCATTTTCCAGACACCTAACCGTTGTTTCGGTGTGACAATGAAGATGCTCGATAAGGGCGACTTTGAAGATTTCATCAAGATGTTGCAGAAGCAGAATATTGCTTCGAAAGCAAAGGAAAATGACGGTGTGATGGAAGGCACACTTCTCGATGACATCTGTTTTGGCTATGATGACAACACCATTCTTCTGCTTGTCTCAGATGAAGGCGCAAGTGTAAGCAAACGCACTCTTGCACAGCTCTTTAAACAAAGCAGAAACGAATCTTTTGCCTCAACTGATATCTTCGGTTATTGTTTTGAAACGAATGAGAAGGACATTTCCATATATTCAAATATTGCAGCTTTGCCAGCTGATCTTGCATCGACAGTAAAGTCGTTCATACCGCAGGGCGTGAAGATGACTGATGTGGCATTGGAAGCATCTGCCGACTTCCAAAATGGCAAGTTTGTCCTTGGCGGCTCATTGGTTCCTACCACGAACGAGGCAGGCGAAATGCTCAGTGAAGCAGAAAAGAATTTCCATAAGATAAATGGCGATTACCTTGAGACAGCACAAAGCTGTTTCCCTGTATGGATGTGCATGGGTGTGAATGGTGAATGGTTGCTCGGTAAGTTGAAGCAGGACACTCAGATCAAGCAGATGCTCTTCATGATAGAGCGTGGTATCGACATCGAAGCCATGATTCGTGCCATAGATGGAGACATGGCGGTTGCTTTTCCTTCTGCGACAAAATATGACGAATTCATGATCTGTGGCAAACTGAAGAATTCCGATTTTCTTGCCGATGTACCAGAATGGCAAACAGGCATGAAGGAGTATGGCATTTCTATGCAGAAGACTGGGACTAATGAATACCTTCTCAATGCGGAAGGAATGCTCCTTTACTGGGGTGTGAACGATAATAACCTCTACATGCGTACACGCTACATCGCTCCCCAACTTACATTCCCTGGCGTAAAGCCAAACGATGTCATTAAGGCAAACAAAGATGAAATCTGCAATTCGCTTGCATATGTATGCCTTGATTTGCAGAGTATTGTCACTCCACTTGTACAGGAGTCATCTGCCATTGACATTTCGCCAGAAGGAATTGCAATCATGAAGATTTGTTCTAAGTTTAAGAATATGGTTATTAAGCTCGAACCTAAATCTAAAATAGAAATCAGAGTGGAGCTTGATGATGATAAGGAAAATTTCCTTAAAACATTATTAAAATAATGGAGAAAATTCAACTGAAACATACGCTCCCGAATGTCTTTATGGCTCGTGCTGATATTCATTCCGACATTTGGTTGCAGGAAGTAGAGTTTGAGAAAGATAAGCTCTATCTTGTAGAGGCAAACTCGGGCACAGGCAAGTCGTCGTTGTGCAGTTTTATATATGGCTATCGCCAAGACTATCAAGGGGAGATTTTGTTTGATGAACAGTCAACTCGCAACTTCTCGGTGAAGCAATGGGTGGACATACGCAAGAAGCATTTTTCGCTGCTGTGGCAGGAACTTAGAATGTTTCCAGAACTGACTGCTATGGAGAATGTGGAGATTAAGAACAAGCTGACTGGCATGATGGGCTTCCAAAAGAAGAAAACGATTGTGGAGTGGTTTGAACAGCTTGGTATAGCAGACAAGATGGATTCGAAGATGGGTAAAATGTCATTTGGACAGCAGCAAAGAGTGGCTCTGATTCGTTCGTTGTGCCAGCCTTTCGACTTCATTTTTGTGGATGAGCCAATCAGTCACTTGGATGATACAAATTCTGAGATAATGGGGCGTTTGCTGACTGCTGAGGCAAAGCGTCAGGGTGCAGGAATCATTGCTACCTCTATTGGCAAACATATTGAGTTGAACTACGATAAAGTGTTTAGATTATGAAACTTGTTTGGAAACTTCTCCGACAGCACATTAGCATACCGCAGTTTCTTGGCTTTTTCTTTGCCAACTTGGTTGGTGTGGTGATAATACTGCTTGGAGTACAATTCTATAATGATATACAGGCTGTTTACAATGGTGAGGATAGCTTCATGAAAGCAGACTATCTGATTGTAAACAAGAAGATTGGAGCCATGAACACCATTGCTGGAAAGTCTAATGCTTTCACTGATGGTGAGATTGATGAATTCAAGAGCCAGGGTTTTGTTGAGAAACTGGGGGCCTTCACTCCTAGTTCATTTGATGTAAGGGCTAGTTTCAACATCGAGGGATTCACTAATTTCAGCACAGATATGTTCTTCGAGTCTGTGCCTGATGAATTTGTTGATGTGGCTTCAGATGAATGGAAGTATGATGAGGGTAGTACGGACATTCCAATTATCTTGCCAAAGAACTATCTTGACCTCTATAACTTCGGTTATGCTCAGGGCAAGGGATTACCAAAATTGAGTGAAGGAATACTTGGAGCAATGAAGCTGAAAGTACGAATTGCAGGTAATGGAAAGCAGGGCGATTTTGACGGGAAAATCGTGGGCTTCTCTTCGCGACTGAACACTATTCTTGTACCTGAGTCATTCATGCAATGGGCTAACAAAGAGTACTCAAATGGCATTTCAAGCAAAGAGCCAACTCGCTTGATTATGGAAGTGGATAACCCTACAGACGATGCTATCACATCTTATTTACAGGACAATAATTACGAAACTGATGAGGATAAGTTAGATGCAAGCAAGACTACATTCATGCTTAGAGTGATTGTAAGTATAGTTATGGCTATTGGTTTAGTAATCAGTATTCTATCATTTTATATTTTGATGCTTAGTGTATTCTTGCTCGTGCAGAAGAATAGCTCAAAACTTGAGAATCTGCTGCTCATAGGCTATAGTCCTGCAAAGGTTTCAATGCCTTATCAAGCGCTAACGGTAGGGCTGAATGTTCTTGTGCTTATTCTAGCTCTTGTCATTCTGTTTGCGGTGAGAAGCATTTATTTAGGAATGTTTGAATCGTTCTTCCCAGATTTGGTTGCTCCAAGTGTGTTGCCTTCAATAATCGTGGGAGTGGTGTTGCTGATTGTAGTTAGCATTTTCAACATTATAGCAGTGCATAATAAAGTAATGTCAATATGGAAGAGGAAAGATTGAAATCTCTGTTTGAAGAGTGCTTTGGCAAGAGTGCAGAAACTGTGCAAGCGCTGCCGGGTGCTGGCAGTAATCGCAAGTATTACCGTTTGACAGATGCTGACGGAAAGAGCACAATTGGTGTTGTTGGAACTTCGGCAGAGGAGAACAATGCTTTCTATGCTTTAGCAGAGACCTTTGCAGAGAGAGAACTGAATGTGCCAAAGGTGTATGGAAAGACAGAAGACGGATTGGTGTATTTGCAAGAAGACTTAGGAGACACTGCGCTTTTTGATGCTATAAAGAAAGGTAGAGAGAGTGGAGGAGCATATAGCGAAGAGGAGAAGGCTCTCATTGCAAAGACAATATCTATGTTGCCTGCATTTCAGTTTGATGGAGCAGGCGAGGGTGTGTTCTCACATTGCTATCCTCAAAGAGAGATGGACAGGGTGAGCGTAATGTTCGACTTGAACTATTTCAAGTATAATTTCTTGAAACTTACAGGAATAGAGTTTAATGAATATAAGCTTCAAGCAGATTTGGAAGTGTTGGCAGATGCTATAATTGCAGAGAGCGGTGACACTTTTCTCTATAGAGATTTCCAAGCTCGTAATGTCATGCTGAAAAATGGCAAGCCTATGTTCATAGATTTCCAGGGTGGCAGAAAAGGACCTATATTCTATGATGTTGCTTCGTTTTTGTGGCAAGCATCCGCTAAGTTCTCTGACGAACTGCGTGATGAAATGGTGGATGTGTATTTGAAGTCTTTGCAGAAATACAAGAGTATGAGCAGAGAGGAGTTTATGCCTAAACTGAGACTCTTCGTATTGTTTAGATTATTGCAAGTGCTTGGTGCTTACGGCTTTAGAGGATTGTGGGAAAAGAAAAAACACTTTGTGGATAGCATCCCTCCTGCCGTGGGAAATCTGAAGAAGGAGTTGGCATTAGGTTCTTGCGATGCATATCCAACGCTAAAGGATGTGTGTGAGCAAATTATAGCATGGCAGGATAAACGACCAAAAGCCCGTGGAGGAATCAGGGTTTATTCTTTCTCTTTTAAGAAAGGAATACCGCAAGACAGTACAGGAAATGGAGGTGGCTATGTTTTTGATTGCCGAGGCAGTAACAACCCTGGAAGATATGATGAGTATAAGCCTCTTACAGGTCTTGATAAGCCAGTGATTGATTTTCTTGAGGAAGATGGTGAGATAGTGACTTTCCTCGAGAGAATTTATCCGATTGCGGATTTCCATGTGCAGAGATGGCTAGATAGAGGATTTGAGGACTTGATGTTCTGTTTCGGATGCACTGGTGGCCGTCATCGCTCGGTATATAGTGCTCAACATCTTGCAGAGCATATTCACGATAAGTTTGGTGTTGAAGTGTACCTTTGTCATAGAGAAAGAGGCATTGAACAGTTACTTAAATAATAATACTAGATGAATGCATTAATATTTGCAGCAGGGTTGGGAACGAGATTGAAACCTCTTACCGACACAATGCCTAAGGCAATGGTGCCAATTAATGGAAAGCCATTGGTGCAGATTCTTATAGAGAAATTGAAATCAATAGGAGTGGAAGAGGTTGTGATTAATGTGCATCATTTCGCTAATCAGATTATTGATTTCGTCAAGGCCAAAGAGAGCTTTGGCATCACTATAAAATTCAGTGATGAAACAGATATGCTTCTCGAAACAGGAGGTGGGTTGAAGAAAGCAGCTGCGCTTTTTTCAAATAAGAAGCCAATACTGGTGCATAATGTTGATATTCTAAGCAATGCTGATTTGAAAGCGCTTTATGAAGATTCTACTTCTACCACTTTACTTGTTTCTCAGAGAGATACGCAGAGGTATCTTTTGTTTGATGATGACTATAAACTGGTGGGATGGACAAATATTGCTACCGGACAGAAGAAAGGGCCTTATGAAGACTTGGATGTGGAGAAGTGTCACAAGTTTGCTTTTGCTGGCATTCAGGTTTTCTATCCAGAATTGCTTCCATTGATGGATGAATGGGAAGGAAAGTTCTCAATCATTGATTTTTATCTGTCAATATGCGACAAATGGCCAATTTATGCTCGTCATGATGAGAATTTACACCTTCTAGATGTCGGAAAACTCGACACAATTGCAAAAGCAGAGCAATTTTTAGGTGAATAATGTTAATTATTTTAAAACAAATGTTTATCTTTGCACAACAATAATAATTGTATAATAAAATATGCAACAGAAAATCATAATCTTAGACTTTGGTTCACAGACAACTCAGCTTATTGGACGCCGTGTTCGTGAGTTGAACATGTTTTGTGAAATCATGCCTTATAACAAATTCCCAAAGGATGATCCCGATGTAATTGGCGTTATCCTTTCTGGTTCACCTCTCAGTGTGTATGCTGATGATGCATTCCATATCGATTTCGATGAAATTCGTGGAAAGTATCCTATCCTTGGCATTTGCTATGGTGCTCAGTTGATGGCACATACTTTTGGAGGCAAGGTTGAACCAGAGGGTACTCGCGAGTATGGTCGTGCTAATCTTGAGTTCATGGAAGAGGGTAATCCTCTTCTTAAAGACTTTGCTCCAAATAGCCAGGTGTGGATGAGCCACGGCGATACTATCACAAAGCTTCCAGAGGGTTTCCGCGTAACTGCTTCAACTTCAACAGTTAAGTATGCAGCCTATGCTGCTAATGACGAGAAGATTTGGGGTGTACAGTATCATCCAGAAGTTTTTCATTCTATCGATGGAACTCAGCTTTTGAAGAACTTCGTTGTTGACATCTGCGGAGGCAAGCAAGATTGGAGCCCTGCAATGTTTGTGGAAACCACAGTAAAAGAGCTTCGTGAGCAAGTAGGTGAGGATAAGGTTATTCTTGGTCTTTCTGGTGGTGTTGACTCTTCGGTTGCTGCTGTACTTCTCAACAAGGCAATTGGTAAGAATCTCACTTGTATCTTCGTGAATAACGGTCTTCTTCGCAAAAATGAGTTCACAGATGTTCTTCGCGACTATGAGTGCCTCGGATTGAATGTAATAGGTGTTGATGCTTCGCAGAAGTTCTATTCTGAGCTCGCTGGCGTATCAGAGCCAGAGCGCAAGAGAAAGATTATTGGCGCAGGTTTCATTGATGTGTTTGAAGCAGAGGCAAGAAAGATTGAAGGAGCTAAGTGGCTTGCTCAAGGCACAATTTATCCAGACCGTATAGAGTCTTTGAATATCACAGGAAAAGTTATAAAGTCACACCATAATGTAGGTGGTCTTCCAGAGAAGATGGGTCTTAAGCTTTGCGAACCATTGAAGTGGCTGTTTAAGGATGAAGTTCGTCGTGTTGGTCGCAGCATGAATATGCCGGAGCATCTTATTACTCGTCACCCATTCCCTGGCCCGGGTCTTGCAGTTCGTATTCTTGGTGATATCACTCCTGAGAAAGTACGTGTTCTTCAGGATGCAGATGACATCTTTATTCAAGGACTCCGTGACTGGAAGGTGAAGCTTTCTGGTGAAGAGGCACGCAAGGTGCTTGCTGCGGGTGTTCCTGCAGATATGAAGGACGGCGAAATTGAGGTTTCACTTTATGACCAGATTTGGCAGGCAGGTGCAATTCTCCTTTCTGATGTTAAGTCTGTTGGTGTGATGGGAGATGAACGCACTTATGAGAATCCTGTAGCTCTTCGTGCAGTTACATCTGCTGACGCAATGACAGCAGACTGGGCTAAGCTCCCATATGAGTTCCTTGCAGAGGTGAGCAATAAGATTATTCGTAATGTCCGTGGTGTGAATCGCGTATGCTATGATGTGTCTTCAAAACCACCAGCAACTA
>JAGHVC010000029.1 GCA_018064505.1 Candidatus Minthosoma caballi
ATATACAACAAATAATAGATATTCATAAGTTATACTAAAGAAAAAAAGCACAAAACCAAGTATTTTTTCCTTGATTTTGTGCTTTTATTATCTTAATTGATGATCCTAAACACTATTTAGTTGCACTAATAGAAATTGCCTTGCTCAGCTTTACATCCTCTGCATTTGCTGCTACAGAGTAAGTGTAATCGCCATTGTCAACACTCCAGCAATTCTGCTTTTCATTCCACGACATTGCATCAAATTTCTCAATTGTCATTGTTAGTTTCTGTGTTTCACCAGGCTGAAGAATCTTTGTTTTTGCAAATGCCTTAAGCTCTTTCACCGGCTTTTCCCACTCTGCAGAAGAAGGAGCCGACTGATAAAGCTGCACAGACTCACGGCCTGCAACTGCACCTGTATTCTTCACTGCAACAGTTGCCACAATCTTGCCGTTGTCATTCTTCACTTCGAAATCGCTATACTCAAAAGTAGTGTAGCTCAGACCGAATCCAAATGGATAAAGAGGTTTAACGCTGCCTTTATCAAACTGACGATAACCAACATAAATATCCTCCTCATAGTTTACAATCGAATCAGCCACACTGAATGGGAAGTTCTTAGACGAAGCATAATCCTGATAGTTCTTTGCCCAAGTCATTGGCAACTTACCAGAAGGATTAACCTTGCCAGAAAGCACATCGGCAATGCTATTACCTGCCTCTTGACCTCCAAGCCATGCATGAAGCACAGCATCAGGATTTGCAGCAAGCACAGCATTCATGTCAATAATATTACCCATGTTCAGAACAACGATAGCCTTCTTTCCTGCAGCATGAGCAGTTTTGCACACAAGAGCAATGTTTGCAGCTTCTGTATCTGTTAGCAGATAATCTCCAGCTACAGCCTTGCGATCGCCACCTTCACCCGCCATACGGCAAATAGTGATAATGGCAGCATCGCTATTCTTCATTGCTTCAGTCACTTGAGCCTCTGAAAGAGAAAGTTCTGCAAACACAGGTATTGTCCAGAAATTCTCAGCAGGAACCTTTGCCTTCTCTGCATCAAGGTAAGATGTGTAAGCTTTCTTAACTGGCTCATCAACAGCAAATCCTGCATTTTCCATACCTTCTGCAAGAGAAACTTTATACTTTCTGTTCACATTGCCAGAGCCAGAGCCACCAACAAGAATGTCATAGCACGCATTTCCAAAGAGAGCAACCTTTGTACCAGCTTCAAAAGGAAGAGCTTTTGAGGTTCCAGTAAGGTCATTCTTTAGAAGTACCATACCGTCGCTTGCAACTTCCCTTGTCACCTTTGCATGATCAGCAAGGTCTGGCTTATTGCTATACTTGTAGCCAGTGGCAGCAGTTGATTTCTCCATTGTCTTCAGAATGCGATAAATGTTCTGATCGATTATGCTATCTGGCAAGGAACCATTATTTATGCCCTCAATAATCTCATCAAGCTGACGCTGAGTTCCTGGCATAATAAGATCATTACCAGCCAATTGCTGACGAACGCCATTCTCTTGAGCCCACCAGTCTGTCATCACAAAACCTTGGAAAGGCACTTCAAAAGTTCCTCCCTTGCTTCCATCTGTGCCACGAAGCACTTCTGTAAGCAGCCAATGATTTTCAGATGCAAAAATGCCATTGACCTTGTTGTACGAAGACATAATTGTCCATGGCTGAGACTCACGAATCGCAATCTCAAAACCTCTCAAGTATATTTCCCTCAAAGCACGCATGCTCAATTGCGCATTCACTCCATTACGATGAGTTTCTTGATTATTAACAGCATAATGCTTGAGAGACACGCCAACATTATTCTTCTGTACACCATTTATGTAAGCTGCAGCCATCTTACCCACGAGCAGAGGATCCTCAGAGAAATACTCAAAGTTACGACCGCAAAGAGGATTGCGATGAATATTAATCGCTGGTGCCAGCAACACATCAACTCCATATTCTTTAGCTTCCTCACCCATTGCTTTCGTTGTACGCTCCACAAGATCTATGTCCCATGTTGCAGCAAGAGCTGTCTCTGTTGGGAAAGCAGTGCAGTAATACTCACCCTCATCATTTTCTCTCTTTGGATCTATGCGCACACCTGCAGGGCCATCAGCATAAACAAATGCAGGGATACCCAATCTTGGAATGTCAAAATGCTGACCTGCAGCACCTTGCACTTTGCCTTGAGTCTGCAAAGTTGCAACGGCTCCTTCACATTGTTCAGGATATCTCTTTATTCCTTTTGGTGAATCAGGTGGCGTCTCCTGCACTCTATTTGTTCCCACAACAAACTGCGCCTTCTCTTCGACAGTCATTGCAGCAATCACCTCTTCAATAGAATCTCTTCCGTATTGCGGAGCATTTTGACACCCCGCCAAGCTTAACACACTCATAGCAATACTTGCGTTCAGTAATTTATGTTTCATCGGTATTGGTGATTTAATCATTTATATTATCTCTTTCTTTTTCCTTTCTGCTTAGTGCCGCCTTTTGCCATCTTGCTCTTAGATGACTTTTTGCCATAAGCACCTTTCACAGCCTTCTTCTGTTCCATATCAACAAAGCTCTTGTAGAAAGCATTATTCTCAATAGCATCAGAAGAAAGTTTCTTAACAAATTCATAATCAAGCTGCTTACGGAACAGATTAGCTTGCGCCACCTTGATACGGATTGCATCTCCCAAAGAGAACACATGGTGTGTCTGTCTGCCAACCAAGCAATAATTTCTGTCGTCAAAGTCGAAAGCCTCATCGCCAAGGAATCTCACATTAATAAGTCCTTCGCAGTGATTCTCGTCAATCTCAGCATAGATGCCAAACTCAGTCACTCCGCTGATATGAGCATCAAACTCCTGTCCAATCTTATCGCTCATGAACTCAACCTGCTTATACTTAATACTAGCCCTTTCGGCAGCAGCAGCAAGTTGTTCCATTGCAGAACTATGCTCGCACAAAGCCTCATATTTCTTCTGGCTTGCACTTGCACCACCCTCCTCATAGCGAGTGAGCAAACGATGCACCATCAAGTCTGGGTAACGACGAATTGGCGATGTGAAATGAGTGTAGTAGTCAAAACCTAATCCGTAGTGACCAATATTATATGTAGAATACCTTGCCTTCTGCATAGCCCTAAGCGAAGCCATCTCAACAAGATTCTGCATCTTCTGTCCCTTCACCTCAAGCAGCAGCTTGTTCAGGCTCTTTGCCACATCTTCTTTTCTTCCTTGAGTGATAAGATGGAAGCCAAATCTTGCTGCCAATCCACCAAGATTATCAAGTTTGTTTGAATCTGGCAAATCGTGAATACGGTAAGGCAGAACCTTAACCTTTTCACCCTTCTTAACCTTGCCAATACTCTCTGCTACAGCACGATTAGCAAGCAGCATGTATTCCTCAACAAGCTTATTTGCATCCTTGGCATTCTTGAAGTAAACGCTCAGAGGCTTGCCTTTCTCGTCAATTTCAAATCTTGGCTCCTCTCGATCAAAATTGATTGCGCCATTCTCCATACGCATCTTGCGAAGCTTCTTTGCAATACGATTCAAGGTGATAAGTTCGTCAGCATACTGTCCCTCACGGTGATCAGCAGGAACTGGCTCAACAGGGATACTTGCAGGATCAATAGCTGGCAGGCTTGCCCTGTAGCTGTCAAGCTCAGAATCGGCGAGCACCTCTGCTGCAGGAATTGGCAATGTAGGCACAGCTTGTCCCTGACGAATTAGCATACATTCCGTTGCCTCTCCATTCTTTTCGAACAAAGCCTGCACTTCCTCGTATGTGTAGCGGCGGTTACTCTTTATCACTGTATGTTTGATACGATGATTAAGCACCTCAGCATCCTCATTCATCTCAAAAATAGCAGAGAATGTGAGCTTCTCCTCGTCTGGACGCAGTGAACAAATGCCATTGCAAAGATGTTCTGGCAGCATTGGTATTGTGCGGTCAACAAGATAAATAGAAGTTGCACGCTGCTCCGCCTCTTGGTCAATCACTTCTCCTTCAAGAACATAGTGGCTCACATCTGCAATGTGAACTCCAATTTCCCACACGCCATCCTTCACCTTCTTGATAGAAATAGCATCGTCAAAGTCCTTTGCATCACGAGGGTCAATCGTCACTGTGAATGTGTCACGGAAATCCTCACGCTTTGCCACTTCCTCTGGAGTGATGCCTGCATCTATCTTGTTAGCAGCAGCCTCAACATGCTCTGGATACTTGTATGGCAATCCATACTCTGCCAGAATTGCATGCATCTCAGTTTCATTGCTGCCGCTCTCGCCAAGCACATCCACCACTTCTCCAATTGGGTTGCGAGCCGTAGTTGGCCAATCAACCACCTTCACTGCAACTTTCTCCCCGTTCTTTGCTCCCTGCAATTTGTCCACAGGAATCACGATGTCATTCTGCAACGAGCCATTGCTTGTCACAAGAAATGCTACACTATGGTGAATCTGCACAGTGCCAATGAAAGGTTTCTCCCTTCTCTTCACAATCTCAATCACTTCGCCGTGCAGCTTGTTGCTTCCACGCTTCTTTGCATGCAGAGCTACTTTCACGCGGTCGCCAGGCAATGCGTGGAGAGTATCTTCGTCGTATATTGAAATACCCACGCCATCGTCAGCATCAACAAAGTTTCTGCCTCCAGAAGTGCGGTTGAACAATCCCTCTGTCACATGAACATGAGCATTGTATATGATTTCCCCATCATTGTTGCGAGCAATTACCTGTTGATCAAGCATCTCGTTCAAGATATCCACACAAAGCATGCGCAAAGGCTGCTTGCTCAACCCCATCTCACTAAACAGCGACTTCAACGAAAAAGCTCTGCCAGGGTGACTGCCCAAGAACTTCTTCAGCATCTCAGCCATCTCTCTTTTGTTGATGCTCGACTTCAACAATCCTGATTTTTTCTTTCCCATGATATTAATGTATAATGTATAAATATAATAATGTGTAATGTGTAATAGCCATGCATTTCTACACGCACAGCTTTTGTTCTTCATAAACTTCGACTAATTTAATTCTTTTATTTCACAAAAGCATTACAAATAAGTTAAAATGTTGAAAAAAGTTGATTTTTGTGCATTTTCCCATAATAATCCGTTAACTTTGCAAAGTAAAACTCAAAAAACATGAAGATACTTATTACAGGCGCAAGTGGCTTCATTGGCAGTTTTCTCTGCGAGGAAGCACTCAAGCGCGGAATGGATACTTGGGCGGGAATGAGAGAGCATTCAAGCCGCAAATGGCTGCAACAGGAAAAGCTGCAATTTGCTTTTCTTGACATGACGAATACAGAAACGCTCACTCAGCAGCTCACAAAATTCAAGGAAACTATTGGCAAATGGGATATAATCATCCATGCAGCAGGGGCAACCAAATGCTTGGATCCTGCAGATTTCGACAAGCATAATTTCGGCTGCACAAAGAACCTTGTCACTACCCTTTCATCGCTCAATATGCTGCCTCAGCAATTCCTATATGTCAGCAGCCTCAGCGTGCTGGGACCTATTCGTGAAGAGCTTACCGATGGCAAATACTCTGACATGCTATCAACCGACGAGCCTCAGCCAAACACTGCATACGGCCACAGCAAAGTGAAGAGTGAGAAATGGCTCAAGGAATTCTCATTAAATCCTCAGAATAAGGATTTTAACTACACCATTTTCCGTCCCACAGGAGTGTATGGCCCTCGCGAAAAGGATTATTACCTTATGGCCCAAAACATCAAAGCACACATCGACTTCGGTGCAGGATTTAAGCCACAAGTCATCACATTCGTTTATGTTCGTGACATTGTAGGAGCCATCTTTGCTGCCATAGGAAAAGCAGATATAGCCAATGGCAAAATCTACCTCGTTAGTGATGGATTCAATTATAGCAGCCGCTCATTCAGCGACCTTATCCAGAAAGAGCTTGGTATCAAGGGAGTGCTGCACATCACTGCACCATTGTGGTTTCTCCGTGCCGTTTGTGCCGTAAGCGAAGCTTTCTCCAATATCACGAAAAAGCCAAGCACTCTCAATGGAGACAAGTACAAAATCATGAGTCAGCGCAACTGGCAGTGCGACATTTCCCCTCTGAAGCGAGACCTCGGATTCTCTCCCGAATGGCCTCTCGACCGCGGTGTGAAAGAGTGCATTGCATGGTATAAAGACAACGGATGGCTGTAATTTCTGATTACAGCCATCCGTTTTTTATTTCTTCTTCTTTTTCTTTGCAAAATCCTGATAGAAAGGTTGTTCCTCTATCTGGCCCTCAAAATACTTTGCCCATTGAGCAGCACCCTTAGGGCCGCGCTTTGCTGCATATCCACGCTCTTCGCGCGTTGGCTTTCCTGCAGCTTTCTTGCCTTTGCCACGAGGAGCATTGTCACGCTCACTGCGTCTGCCGTCGCGTTCTCTATCCCCCTTGCGTCTGCCTCTCTCTGTTCTGCCGTCACCATTATTGCGATCATAGCCGCCAGCCTTGCGGTCGCGTCTAGAACTTCTGCCCTCACGCTGTCCCTCTGCCTGGTCAGTCACTTCAACATTCACTTTTCTGCCGTCGAAGTCAGTGCCAATGAGAGTGTCGAGCACCACTTTCGTTTGTTCTTCTGGCACCTCGAAGAATGAGAAATTCTGCATAAGGTCAATTCTGCCGAGGTCAATGTGCTTGTTGCCAGCCACACGATTGATGAAGCCCATGAACACTTTTGGGTTGATGCCATCCTTTCGTCCAAGATTGATGAAGAGTCGAGTGTAGCCAGCCTCAGCAGTGCGCGAGTGTCCTCCACTTCTCTCTTTGCCATCCTTGCTCTTTGAGCCTCGCTCTCCTCTGCCGTCTCCCTTACGGTCGCCCTTTTCTGAAGGCTGAATAATCTCTGGGGCATTCTTATAATAATTGAGGAAAGTATTGAACTCCATGCTCACCATGCGCTTGATGATATCCTCCTTCTCCATGAGGTCAAACTTACGCATCACCTCAGGAAGGAATGGCGCTATCTCATCTTCATCAACTTCCACCTTCTCAATATCATCTATCACCTTGTAAAGTTGCTTAGCGCAAATCTCCTGTCCTGTAGGAAGGATGCCTGGCACGAACTTCTTTTGAATCTGCTGCTCGATGGCACGCACTTTTCCCTTCTCACGAATGTGGATAATGCTGATACTTGTGCCCGAACGACCAGCACGGCCTGTGCGGCCAGAACGGTGAGTGTAGCTCTCTATGTCATCAGGCAATCCGTAGTTGATAACATGAGTAAGTTCATCCACATCAAGACCACGAGCTGCCACATCCGTTGCCACGAGCAACTGCACACGATGCTGGCGGAACTTCTGCATTGTCAAATCACGCTGAGCCTGAGACAATTCGCCATGCAGCGACTCTGCATTGTAACCATCCTGAATGAGCTTATCAGCTATCTCCTGAGTCTCCATGCGAGTGCGGCAGAAGATGATAGCATAGATCTCTGGGTAGTAGTCAGCCACACGCTTCAAAGCATTGTACTTATCCTTAGCAGAAACCATGTAATATATGTGGTTCACATGCTCAGCGCCCTCATTGCGGCTACCCACCACAATCTCCTTAGCGTCATGAAGATAGTTCTTGGCAATGCGCTCAATCTCCTTACTCATAGTGGCAGAGAAAAGCAGAGTGTTGCGCCCCTCTCCCTCACCTTCAGCCACATGAGGAGGGCATCCGGCAAGTATGGCATCGATGCTCTCAGAGAAACCCATGTTGAGCATCTCGTCAGCCTCGTCAAGCACCACATTCTTCACTGTTCCAAGCTTAGCAACGCCACGCTCCATCAGATCGACAAGACGACCAGGCGTAGCAACAATCACCTGCACTCCACGCTTCAAAGCGCGAATCTGAGGCTCGATGCTTGCACCACCATACACTGCAAGCACATGCAAGCCATCAATGTATTTCGAATAGTCCTTTAAGTCATCGCTAATCTGCAAGCACAGCTCTCGTGTTGGAGCCATGATCACAGCTTGAACTTCATTTTTGCTAGTGTCAATTTTCTGCAGCACAGGCAATCCATACGCTGCAGTCTTGCCTGTGCCAGTTTGGGCAAGGGCAACTACATCATTATTGTTACCGAGCAGGTACGGAATCACTTCCTCCTGTACGGGCATCGGGTTTTCATAACCCATCTCTGTAATAGCACGAAGTATCTCACCGGACACTCCGAGTTCTTCAAATGTCTTCAATTGATTTGTTTTGTTATTAAGTTTTTATCGATTCTTTATATTGTTATAGTAGCGAAGTGTATCTCTTTGCAAATTCCTTCGAAACGCTGTTATTATAGCTCTGGCACACCTCTGCTGCAAGCATCTGGCCAGAAGCAACAATGCTATCCCACTTCTCAAAAGGCAGAGATTCCATCTCGTCGCGTCCCACATTGTTCTTCACCACGCCATACAGACAGCCAGCATTGAAGTTATCGCCAGCACCAATAGTGCTCACGGTCTCAATCTTAGTCACAGGATAGCACTTTGTGCCATTCGCAGTGAACAGACGGATGTCGCCGTCAGCATCGGTGCAGAGCATCTGCTTGCAACGCTTCGACACCTCCTCACGGTAAGCCCTTTCAGGGTCAGAAGTGCCAAACATATAGTGAAAATCCTCAGTCGAGCCACGCACAATGTCAGCATAACCAAAGTTTTCCACAATCGTGCCATACAGCTCAGCCGCCTCATGAGCATGAGTAGAGCGGAAATTGATGTCGTAGTAGATAAAAGCCCCACGGCTGCGCGCATACTCCAGAAACTCCTTCACCTTAGGGCGAAGAGCAGGATTAAGCACAAAATACGAGCCCATCATGATGATGTCATCCTTCTGCACATCAGGCCATTTCACATCCAGCCTTGCCTTTGGATAATCCTTGTAGAAAGTGTACTCAGCATCATTCTTCTCATTCAGGAAAGCAAGAGAAACCGCAGTGCGTCCATCCTCGTACACACACACCGAACTGCTGTCAATGCCATTATCAGCCATAAACTCCAGAATAATCCTGCCCACCTTGTCATTGCCAGTCTCCGTAATCATCGTCACAGGCACGCCAAGCCTTCCCAGCGAGATAATGCCATTAAAAGTGCTGCCTCCAGGAACCGCAGCAGTAGGCTGCCCGTTCTTGAAGATTATATCCATTATAGTTTCTCCTATTCCAATTATCTTTCGCATCTATTCGTTATAGTTATAGTTAATTCAAGTTTTGCAAGCTCAACTTGTAAGGGAGTTATCGCTTTCGCTCAGGAAGTTATCGGAAGTTATCGCTGCGCTTTGGAAGTTAACGGACGATAGCATGGGATTGTTCAGCATAACATTCGTCAGTTAACTACCTGAGCGACGAAGGAGCGGTAACTTCTATTAACTCCGATTAACTCCACAAAAGTGATCAAGTTAAGAGCTTGCTCAACTTGTATAGTTAACCCCTATCTAAACACCAAAGTCGTCAATTTTTCCTCATCAAACATATCCTTTGCCACCTCCTGCAGAATCTGTGGCGTCAGCTTATCCAGATGAGCATAAGTATCCTCCACGCCCTCAAACTTATTATAATGAAGAAACGCCTTAGCCATATCCAGCGCATAATTCTCAAAGTTGTCGCACGCCACGCCAATCTGCCCCTTTATCTGCTTCAAAGCAGCATCAAATTGCCTCTGCGACAAAGGAGCACTCATCAGCCTGTCAAGCTCAGAGCGCACAATCCTCACGCACCTATCCACATCCTCAGCATCGCATCCAAAGTAAATCGCCCAAGTCGAAGTGTCAGTATAATTCGTCAGCGAGCTCTCCACCGTATACACCAGCCCCTTATGCTCCCTCAGCGCAATGTTCAAGCGCGAATTCATGCCAGGACCGCCCAAAATGTTATTTAGGAAATACAGCGCAATGCGGCGATCATCCTTCGACCCATACGCCGCCCTGCCTATCATCACATGAGCCTGATGCGTGCCGCGATCCTCTGTGAAAACACCTCCGAGCCCCACACTGGAGCCCCCATCAGCCCTCATCATGGCAGTTCTTTGCGCGCCATGCGCTGAGCGACTACCCCCTGCATAAGGAGAAAGGCTCCTCTTAATCTTCTCAAAATCAATGTCGCCCAGCACAAAGAACACCATCCTGTCCATAGTGTAAAGCCTTTGGGTGAATCGCAACGCATCCTCCGACCTGAATCGGCGCACATTCTCAGCAGTGCCAAGAATATCGTGCCCCAAATCGTGCCCCTCATATATTATATCCTCAAAGCGGTCGAAGATAAGCTCCGCAGGCGAATCGTTGTAGCTCTCAATCTCGTCCACAACCACCTCGCACTCCCTGTCCATCTCATGCTGAGGGAAAGTGCTATTCATCACGATGTCGAAAATCAGCTCAGCCGCACGATCAAAATGCTCCCTCATGAAAGCAGCATACACCACCGTCTCCTCCTTATTAGTATATGCATTCAAGTCACCACCCACCGCCTCCATGCGGTTGATGATGTGCCAAGCCTTGCGCCTCTTCGTACCCTTAAACATCATGTGTTCGCAGAAATGCGCCATGCCTTCCTCCCCCTCACGCTCATCCCTCGTGCCAGCATCAATGCCGATGCCGCAATACGCCACATTCGTCGGCGAAGGAATATGGATAAGCCTCAGCCCGCTCTCGAAAGTATATACATTAGCTTTTTCGTTCATCTATCAGTCATCGTCATTTTCGCTTTGCAAAGTTACTGGTTTTTCCACAAATAACGGCAATCTGCATGTCTAAAACTAACATTCCATCCTCAAAAAGTCAAAAACATATTGTATCAATAAGTCAAAGAACGCTTTCTTTTGCAATTTTGCTGCAAAGGTAAGCGTTCTTATTTTGTCAGAATGCGATTGACTTCGTCGAGCTCTACGAGGTTCGATGCGTTTCGATGCGTTTCGATGCGATTCGATGCGATAAAGTTGAACTTTTTCCTCTCTTGCTACTTTTTCGTTCAAAAGTTTGGTCACTTTCCTTCTTTTTGCTTAATTTGCAAATAATAATCGTTTAGCAAAAACTAAGTAACAATTAATAAACTCATCAGCAAATAAAGGAACAAAACAAATGAAACAAATATTACTCAAATCTCTTTTGGTGATGCTAACGGCATTGCTATCCTTGCCAATCTTAGCCTATGACTTCGAAGTAGATGGTATATACTACAAAATCAATAATGAAGATAATAAAACCGTTAGTGTCGATAAATGCGAATCCTATTACAAAGGCGATGTTGTGATTCCAAGTATTGTAGAATACAATGGAACAACATATAGCGTGGCATGCATCGGAGACTATGCTTTTTCAGATTGTTCAAGCCTTACCTCAATCGTCATTCCTGAGAGCGTGACTAGCATTGGAGACGAAGCCTTCGACAGATGCTCCAGCCTCACCTCTGTCAACATCCCAAGCAGCGTGAAAAGCATTGGAGCCTATACTTTCGGGCATTGTTCAAGTCTTTCCTCAATCGCCATTCCTGAGAGCGTGACTAGCATTGGACAATATGCTTTCTATGATTGTTCCAGCCTTACCTCAATCGTCATTCCTGAGAGCGTGACTAGCATTGGAAACAATGCTTTCGAAGGATGCTCCGGTCTTTCCTCTATCGTCATTCCCGAGAGCGTGACAAGAATCAGATACGGTGCTTTCGCTGGCGTGAAACTTAAAAGCGTAATAGTAAAGTGCAGAAAAGTGCCTTCAACCGTTGCAGAAGCATTCTCAAATCCCACATATTACCACGCCCCTCTCTATGTGCGAGCCGAATTATATGACGACTATGCATTTAATGACGGGTGGTGCTATTTCATTAACATCAAGAAATATGTTGACAATGCCGATAACTTAGAAAGCAGCAAGGCTTACTTCCTTATGAACGAGGCAAACATTCGCTATATTGTCTATGACTCTGTGAACGACAAGATTACGACAAGAGAATCGGTTGCAGATGTTGATGAGGAAAACCTAAACGACAACTGGACCGTGGTAAAGATGGATGGCAAGCAGTATCTTTACAACATGGGGGCGAAGAAGTTCGCAAAGCGTGATGCAAGCGAGATTGGCTTCTCGCTTGTGGAAGATCTGACTGACATGAATGGCGCTGCCATGAGAAAAACTGCGGCTGTCAGCGCATGTGCAAATATCCTGTTCATAGAGAATGGATCGCTCTCTGCCGACGAGGCAGCTAAAGACATAGTGACAGGCATTGAACTGGTTAATGCTGAGAGGGGCAACGAAGCCAGCATCCATAGCATTAGCGGCGTAAAGCAACCGTCTCTTTCACATGGCATCAACATCATTCGCATGGGTGACGGAAGCGTAAAGAAAGTGCTTGTGAAGTAGTAGCTACTCTTGCCTTTCACCTATACAAACTTACAAGGCAGAAGGTGAAAAGCTTGCGCCCGTCACGCCTTATCGCTTATCGGGCAGAAGCGATATGGCTTGCAAGGCGGAAGCGATGGGGCGTGACGGGCAGAGGTTTTTGAGACAAAAAAAAGAGGGGTGTTTAGGCACTCCTCTTCTTTTTGAAAGTCTGTTTTTAATTAGGTTGTGAGGTTATTAGGTTTGAGGTTATTAGGTTGTGAGGTTATTAGGTTGTGAGGTTTGAGGTTTAGTTACCTTTGACTGGATGAGGGTAATCTCAACCTTAACAACTCAAAAACTTAAAAACTTAAAAACTTAATCACCTACTTCACAAATGTCTTGCGCATTGTGCCGTCGCTCATTTGCACGATGTTGATGCCTGGCTGTGGCGAAGCGAGTGGAGTTCCTGAAACTGTGTAGAACTTGACTGCTGCTAGGCGTGATGCTGACGAGACTGATGCTATGCTTGTTGCTTCTGCTCCTTCTGGCACTGTGGCAGAGTCGTAGTGGAGAGTCCAGTTGTCGAGCTTGAACCAGCCAATGCCGTTGCCCTGTGCTATGCCTTCTCTGTCGATGTTGTTTGTGCGGAAGCCAATCTTGATGTCGCCCATTTCTGCTAAGCCGAATGTGAGGCTCACAGTGTGTGAGTAGTCTGAGCGTGGAGATTCGCACTCATGACCTGCGTATGTGAGGTGTGGAAGTGCGTCGGAGCTTGCTTCTGAGTCGATCTTTGCTGCTGCCTGTGCGTCGATTGGGAGGTTGTTTTCGTAGTTTTCGGCATAAGAATACATTGCTACATAGTCGTTGGCAAAGATGCGCTGTGTGGTGATGCAGTAGCCTGCCCAGTTGTACTGCACGAGCACATCGCATGTGAGGGTGTATGTGCCTGCTGGTACATTCTTGATAGTCTGGCTGAGTTCAATTTCTGGTATTGTGCTGTTCCAGATGCCCCAGAGGTGAGTGCCGTCGGTGTATTGCTGAGTGGCGAAGCTGCCGTCTTCAAGATCTACGCCGATGCCGTCGCCGCTGTTGATTGCGCACCATCCGTTGAGACCTGCTGCGTTGAGCTCTGGCACTGTTGTGCATTGCGTGCCATTGACATAGAGGTTCCATCCTGCAGGTGGAGCTGACACGCCGTCAGAGTTAGTGTTGTTCTGTGCTGACTGATCTTCGAATGATGGGTTGCTGATGTACTCTGTGAGGTCTGTGCCTTCTACGATTTCGTCGCTCTGTATGCACTCCTGAAGAGCGGCATTGAGGGCTTTTATTACTTCTGGAATCTCTTCTGCTGTGTATTCTCCATCATACCAATTGTCATCACATTCGGTGATGAAGTCGCTGTATTCGCCAACGCCTTGCTTGGATTCGTACAGATTGAGGTTTTCGTAGTGCTCCTCGATGGCTGCCTTGAGTGTCTCGTATGCTTTGACGCCTTCGTCAACAGTGTCGAGCAGTGCTTTTGAGCCGACAATTGCTGCGTTGATGTCGCTCTGAGCAGAAGCTTCATTGAAGCCTTGATACTTGCTTACTTCCGAGCTGAGTGTCTCGAATGTGGCTTTTGGCATCTTGTAGTTGCTGAAGTCGTTATATTCGTCGAGCTTGTTTGCATAGTGGTTGAGCACAGCAAGAGCGTCGGCAGGGATGTAGCCTTCTGTCTGGATTGTGAAGTTGTCAACCTTGAACCATCCGTCGCCTCCTGCACCATTGCCAAATTCGCGGTTTGTTGCTTGGATGTTGCCATCTGTGCGGAGTCCGAAAGTGAGTGTGCCGTCGAAAACATAAGCACGCACAGACACTGGACGCATCTCTGTGTCGGTAGTAATGATTTCGTTGCCTGCAAAGTCGAACACCTCAGAGTTGTCAAGCTTGTCGATGTTATAATCGTACTCTGAAGCATAGTAAGTAGAGTTCAGGTTGCCGAAAATGCGCTGTGTGGTAAGGCGTGAGCCATTGCCATTGCTGCCTGCCATGAGTCCTGCTGTGACGATGTAAGTTCCATTCTCAAGTCCCTGAATTGTCTGGCTGATTTCGTAAGTTGGGACGCCTGATGTCCAGATGCCAAATGCTTCTTTGCCATCCTTGATGTCGCCATTGCTATCGCTGTTTACGCCGTGCCATGCAGAGATGCCTGCAGCCTTGACTTCATCAGCAGTGACAACCTGATTGCCATTGATGTAAATGTTCCATCCCTTTGGTGCGCCTGCTACGCCTGAAGTCTCTGCGCCATTCTGTGATTCGAGGTCTTCGAACGACATGTTTGTGCCCAGTGCTGTCAAGTCTCCAGTGCCCATGCTGTAAGCCTCCTCTGCTTTTTTGAGCGATGTGATGGCAGCACTGACTGCTTCAGCTTCTGTGGCAGAATCGAAAGCGCTTAATGCTGCCGCAATTGCTGCACTAAGAGCTGCATCGCCTTCTTCATTCAGAATTTCAGCTTTGTCAATCTCTGCGTAGAGTGCTTTTTTCTGAGCAATCATTGCGATGATGTTTGCTCGGTCATTGTCGATGTCGTATTCTGCTGACTGATAGAGTGCAGCAACGGCATCGTATGTTGCCTTGAAGCCTGTCTCAAACTTTTCGATGTTGCAGTAGTTGTCGTACAAGTCGTTGATAAGGCTTACCATCTCCATGTCTTGAACATAGTTCTCTACATTTTCGACCTGCACGAATGCCCAGTTGAAACTGATTGAGTCTAAAGGAGTTGCATATTCTTCTCCTTCCTGCTCATCTTCCCAGCGCTCGGCACCGCCATAGATGTCTGGCCACCACATGCCACCATCGTGCTGCTCGGAGATGACGAAGTACTGTCCGCCAGCATTGAGGTGCAGTTTCATACCTTCGGTATATCCGTTGTTGCCTTCGCCTGCTGTGAGATGATAGTATCCTGCACCATTGCCTGGGGTGATAGCCCATTTTGCAATCTCATCGCTTTTCACATTCAGATTGCATGTGCCTACTGGTACTGCCATGTAAACAAATCCTGGCACAATCTCCATGATAGGATTTCCATCATCGTCATAGTCTCCTGTTTCTTCGTTTCTTTCAACAGGAATTGAGAAAGACCATGAGCCATCATCGTTCTTTTGAGCTGTGAGAGCATGGCTGGAATACTTCGAATCGTCCTTTCCCAAGAAATAGAGTGCGCCATCCCAGCCGGTGCGACTCATGTACTGACTGCTGTTTTGCGCTTTATTGAACAGCACATACTGCTTTCCATCCTCCAGTGTTTCTCCTGGGACTTTTGGAGTCACTTGGGCATTAGCCGACATTGCGGAAATTAGTAACGCAAATGCCACTCCTGTTTGGAAATGATTTTTTTGCATAATGATTAAATAGTTAATATAAGTTAGTTATAAGGGATAAATAAAAAGTTAGTTTCGTCTGGTTGTCTTGTACTTGATTTCGACTTTGTCGATTTTTCTATCACAAAGGTATATAAAAAAATGAATAGCGCAAAAAAAAGGGAGGATATTTTTGCAAATTCCTCCCTTAATTGTATGTTTTGTCTTTATATTTCTACAAGTTCCACTTCACCTGATAAGGCATAGATGCTTGGATGCCAGTGCGGCGAGACGCCTTGCGAATGGTGGTGAACACGCCATAGTATTCGCCGAGGGCTTGCTTCATCTGGGCGTCGGCATAGGTGCCGTTGCCATTAACCTCGTTGAGGAGGTCGGCAAAGATGTCTTTCTTTGCTGGGTAGGTGATGATGCTGCACTCGTCGAGGCTGGCTTTCTTCTTGGCTACTGCTATGGCATCGTCGAGACCGCCGAGCTGATCGACAAGTCCTATCTGCTTGGCGTGCTGACCTGTCCATACACGGCCCTCGCCTATCACCTTGATGGAGTCTTGCTTCATGTGGCGACCGTCGGCACAGCGACGGGTGAAGAGGTCGTAGCCATTGTTGATGTAGCGCTGCAGGGTGTTGCGCTCTGCTTCGCTGAGTTGGCGAGAGAAGTCGCCAAAGTCGGCAAAGCTGTTTGTCTTCACGGTGTTGAAGTGCACTCCTATCTTGTCGTTGAGCAGTTCGGATGCCTCTGGGAAGGTGCCGAAAATGCCGATTGAGCCTGTGAGCGTGTTTGGCTGAGCCACAATCCAGTCGGCTGCGCAGCTTATGTAGTAACCGCCTGATGCTGCATAGTCGCCCATGCTGACAATGATTGGCTTTTTCGACTTGATGTTCATGACCTGATGCCAGATCTGTTCGCTGGCATAGGCTGAGCCACCGCCTGAGTTGACACGCAACACTACGGCTTTGACATCGTCGTCTTCTGCAAGCTCTTGCAGGTCTTTGATGACTTTAGTGCCTACAATCTCGTTCTCGGTAGAGAAGCCTTCTGATGGTGTTTCTACAATGTCGCCATAAGCGTAATATACGGCAAGGATGTTTCCGCTGGTGCCCTTTGGCTCGCTGCTTGCTATGCTTGCCAAGTCCTTGACGCTGATGGTGTTGTAGTCGTCTTTATCGACTTTCATCATGTTGGAGATGATGGCTGGCACTTCGTCGCTGTAGGCAAGCTTGTCAACAAGTTTTTCCTTGAGGTATTTTGCTGTGAGGTCGAACACGATGCCAGAGTCTGCCAGCTGGTTGAGCTTGTCGGCTGAGAGCTTGCGGCTCTTGCTGATGTCGGCAACCATATTGCTCCAAATCTCGCCTTCGAACACTGTTATCTGCTCGCGGTTGGCATCGCTCATCTCATTGAGGAGGAATGGCTCTACGGCACTCTTGTATGTGCCAACTTTCACTACTTGCATGCTCACGCCAACTTTCTCGAAAAAGTCCTTGAAATACATTGTCTGCGATGCAAGGCCTATCCACTCAATCATGCCTTGAGGGTTGATGATGACGGAGTCGGCAAGGGAGCAGAGGTAGTATGCGCCCTGTGAGTAAGAGTCGCCATAAGACACGATGAACTTGCCTGAGTCTTTCTTGAAGTCGGCAAGTGCATTGCGAATCTCTTGCAGAGTGGCAGGGCTTGCTCCTTCAAAGTTGCCCGACTCAATGTAGATGCCCTTCACCTTGTCTTCATCCTTGGCATGGTTGATGGCGGTGAGAATGTCGTCGAGGCCTGTTTCGGTGAGCATGTTGTTGCCTATCAGCCCGGCAAATGGATTCTCATCGGCGCGCTCTGCAATGGAGCCATTGAGGTTGATGACTAAGACGGAGTTGTCGCTTACTGATACTGTGTTTCCTGATCCTACAGCTGCCATTCCAACAAGGCTGATGATGGAAATGACTGAGATAATTACCACCAGCGCAAACACGCCTATCATTGTGGCAATCACATACTTGAAAAATTGCTTCATAAGATTAAGTCCCCTCAGTATCCCATGCAAAAGGGGGAAAACTGTGTGTCGGGGCGTTTTATTTGATAGTTAATTTATTTTTCGCAAGTGTTTGTTCTATGATTTTTGTTAAGATTTTAGTTTAGATGTCGAGCCCATAGGGCGATCCTCAATAAATCGTTCTAAAAAGCGACGAACTGGAGCGTAT
>JAGHVC010000081.1 GCA_018064505.1 Candidatus Minthosoma caballi
ACTTATTATTATGGCACTGATAGCAGTGGTGGTTTGTGCCAACGCTGCTGATCGCAAGGTGACAAAGATTATTATTGCTGCAGCTTCTGAGGGCGATTCAGACGACGCAGAGTATTACATCTACAATCCTCAGGGACAGCTTATCTGGATGCAGACAAGTAGCACTCGCTACGAATACGAATACGATGCCGATGGCAACCTCATGAAGAGAAACACTCTTAGCTGGATTGCTGCCGACAGAGCATACAAAGTGCTCAACACAGCCGTTTATGAATATGGTGCAGATGGCAATGTGGCAAAGATGAATCGGTCACTCAATCTCGGCTCTCCATATCAGCGCAATTACTACTACACATATTCTGATTATAAGAATGGCGAGGCAACTGCATGGAAGGAGTACAACGCAGACAGCGGCAACCTCCGTTATGAATACAAGGTAGAGAATGCCTTAAACACAGATGGCACTATCGCAAAGAAAACTGTGTACGAGTTTGATCCTGACTATCCAGAGGACGGATACTACATCTACGAAACAAACGAATACACATACCAGTCAAATGGCGACATTGACACAGAAGTCTATACAACATACAAGCAAGATGGCACTGTGAAGAAAACCTCAAAGCGCACTTACACATATTCCGATCTTGATGCTTCTTATGCCCCAGCAAACCTCAAAGCAGATGTGAACGGTGCGTCAATCGTTCTCTCTTGGGATGCAGTAGCAGGTGCTGAAAGCTATGTTGTCACTTACGACCAAGAGCACACCACTGTTTCTGCCACAACATTCACAGCAAAAGACATTGCTGTGGGCGACCATCTCTTTGCTGTTCAGGCAGTAGTAGATGGCACAGAGAGAAATGCTGCCACTCCAGTTTCTGCCACAGTTGCAGACCCAGGCAAGCTCCCAGCAGAGAAGCTTGCTGCAGGCAAGAGCAAGAAAGTGGTAGAGACAAATGATGAAGGCGATGATGTCACATTCTATGTTGTGCCTCTCACATGGGCATTCCCTGCAGGACACTCAGCCATCAAGGACATTCGTGTTTACTACAATGACAACTATGTCTCTCTCAATAGCCAGAAAGCAACATCTTACGACCTCAAGCTCTACGAGTGGCAGGCACGCAACACAAACTCATCAGGCGACTTCATTGAGGGCGGCGTGACATTCAACATTGCTGTCACAATCATGTACGGCTCTGGCGAATCGGAGAAATCAAACATCGTAGTTGCAAATCCTTACAACGAGGTGAACGGCATCGATGCAATCCTTGCTCCACAGATTGCAACAGGCAAGGCATCAAGCATTTACAACCTCGCAGGCCAGCGCGTTGATGCATCTCACAAGGGTGTCGTCATAGTCGATGGCAAGAAGATTTTGAAGAAGTAAAGAAACAGTAAGAACAATAGTAAAAGCCCCGCCAATTCGAAAGAATCAGCGAGGCTTTTTTGTCGGTGGTATTACTGGAAATCGTGTAAAACCATTTTTTCCTGCGCTTCGCACTTAAATGAAAAATAGTTTTGAACACGGAACACCCGAAACAAACGGAACTGTTTTCGCGACATTCCGTGCTTTCCGTGTTCAAACAAAATTTCTCAAGCAAAGCGTATATAACATTTGAGTTTCACACTAAATCCTGTAGAACCTTGTCGGTTATGAGTTCTTGTTCCTAAGCCACGAAAGGGTTTGAAAATCCGTTGATTATCATTTTACCTTGTTTTAGATTATTGCTTTTTAGGTAATTTGTGCAAAGAAAGACGGTTTTATTGGATTGGCAAAGAAAAAAGGGAAGAAAAAGAGAATCTTTAAACTATTTCCGCTTTTGTTCTGTAAAAAACGCTGATAATTTTGGGCATCCCACAGAGACACAGAGTTCTCAGAGAAATTCTCTGCTATGATTTTGATGACACAGAGGTCGCTTCACGACTGTAGAGGACACAAAGCCATTCGGAATGACATCAGCAGTGCCGCCAAGGCACTCTGTGAACTCGCACTGTCCGCATGGCAGTCATCGTCATCGTTATCGTCATCGTTTCTCTGTTCCTCTTTAATCACGCTATGTGGATACACTTATTCGCAGGGTATGAATAATTTTATTCGCACGGCTTTAATAATGTTATTCACAGGAAGCGAATAACTGCATTCAGTGAAAGCATATTTTCTGAATAGCTGAAGGTTGTATTAAACACTTATGAACACAAGTATCGCACGCTCGCATTTGTGACAAAAATGAATTTACTCAAAAACTCTTCACTCTTCATCCTTCTAAAGAGGCGAATATCAGCATGTTCGACCATGTCGATGAAGAGTGAAGAGTGTTTTTCATTTCGTCTCGTTTTCTGCATAGGCATGGCAACTGTAAGGAAAATATGAAACACTCATCACTCGTCACGGATGTATGTTAGTCGGCTGAGAATCCGAGCATTATAGGTGTGATGAGTGCGTGATGAGTGGTGATGAGTCAAAAAGCACTCGTCACGCCAATAACTCTATAATCTTCAAGTATTTAAGCGGTGCTTGTGATGAGTGACGAGTATTTCAATAATCTCTTCTTGATAAAGAAACTTGGAAGTTTGAGACCCAACTGCAAAGCTCGTATTATTTTCAGTAAAATTGCAGAAGGCACAAAACAATATTATCCTTTCGCAAGTGAAATCGAAACTGACAATAATTACCCAAAATTGCCAATAATTAATCCAATAATTATGGCAGAGAATGGCGAAATTGTCGAAAAAGTTGGTCAGAATTGCATAGGGGGGGGTAAAAAGTTGATAAGAAATGTTAATCGTATTATTATAATTGCTTAACTTTGTGGTGCATAGAGGTTATTTACTTTGCCTACTCATGCTGTGTTCACTCACAAACAAATACGGGAAAAACAGAAAAAAACAGAGATACACATAAGAATTGAATTTATAAACAACTAGCTACTTATATTATTATGGTGAAAAAACACTTACTTGGACTTATCGTCCCTATCGTAGCACTTGCAACTGGTGTTAGCAGCTGTAGCGACTATGATAATGGCCTTACTGAAAAGGATATTCAGTATGCACAGAACTTCAGAGAAACTTTTGGAGAAATTGACCCTAATCAGGATTGGAGCATGGCTGCTTCAGTCACTGCAAATGTTAGCGTTGGGGGGGGCGAAACAGAAGTACTTGTGTACTCCGAGAATCCTCTTATTGCAGACAATACATTCCTTGGCGTTATTAAAGGAAATAAATCTGTAATAAACACTGTAAAGGGAGCAAAGCAGGTATATGCTATAATTAATGTGAATGGTAAGAAAGCAATCTCTGGGTATTATAATATCGAAGGAGGCTCTGTTACATTCTCTGATACACCAGTAGCAAAGAATATGCGTAAGACTCGTGCAGGCTCTGCTACATGTTCTCCTTATGATGGTGATGCGGACGGAACAGAAGATGGAATTATTTATTTTGACCGAGTAAAAAATTACCTTAATGCAACAGGCACAGTTCCTTGCCCAATCCAATGGAGAGATGGCACAACTGAAGCACAAAAAACAACCTGTGATGCAGGTTTTGATTATGATTTGTATGCTTCTGCAAGTTTTGAAAACATGGGCTCAAAAGAAATTCATAATTTTTATATTGTGAATGAGCCTGATTTTTCGCAGAAAGTGGAACGAAAATTATACGATATGTATGACCTGTTCTATGAATACGAGACAAAGTCCGGAACAAAGAAAGAGGGCGTATTCCATGAAGGTACTAATCATGTAAAGCCGTATATGGGTAAGTCTGTTACAGAATCTGATGGTCTAAGTAAAGATGCGTACTTCATAACTAAAGGTGGTGAGCCTGTAACAATGACTTTGGTTGGTAAAGGTACAAATAAGAAGAATAATGTCGGGTATTTCTATTATCCAAAAGCACAAGAAGCTAATTATATGCGTGCAGATGGAAAAACTTTAGACTTTGATAAGGTAAAAAAGTTTGTTCTCATTACTGATGCATCTAATACTCATGATTTACTCGATGGTCCAAATGCTTATAGGTCTGATGAACATATTGTGTATGATACATATGGCAAATTTCAAGATGCTGTAGGTAAGGCTGGAGCAAAAGCGGATGGATCATATTGGGATAATGGCGTTCAAGTTCCATTCAGTTGGGGAGATGCTACATATAATTGCACCGTTGTAACATTTCCTTATTTCGGCGATGGAGAAAACCCAGCATCAGAAACAACTGATTTCCCTGCTGATTATGTGATAGGTTTCTTCATGATTAATCCTACGGTTGGTTCTGGTACATTAGACCATATAGTTTGTTCGTTTGCAAATGTTGAGTTGAACTACTTCAATGACTATCCACGCGGAGCAGCATTCAAATATCTTGGGAAAACATATCTGGGCATTGAGGATGACTTTGACTATGATATAAATGACTATGTGTTTGAGATTGGTGGTGTTAAGGACGATGATGTGCCAGATATCACTCCTGAAGACCACAAGTATTATTCAAGAAATGAGGAGCGTGCATGGATGTTCGCATGTGAAGACCTCGGTGGCTCATTTGACTATGACTTCAATGATGTTGTATTTGAATTTGTACAGAAATATAAAGTAAGTGGTGAAGTAGGTGTAGGTGGAAGTACAACAGAATTTATGGGTGCTTATGTCCGTATTTTAGCAGCAGGCGGAACGCTTCCTGCAAGTATTATATATGACAGTACCCCTGTAGGTGGAAAGGAGATTCATCAGTTATTTGGTCAGCCAGAAAGTGAGAAATACACTCCTGTAAATGTTCATGGAACTCGACCAACAATTTCACCTATTGAGATTAAGTTAGAAGACATAACAGAACCGATAGAAGATGTTAACACTATTAAGGGATTGTTCTCTATACTGGTTACTGGCAATGACGGCGATTCATTCTATGTGAAGGCTCCAAATCAAGGTGAAGCACCTCAAGTTATATTGCTTCCTTCAGGATGGGATTGGCCAACAGAAGGTACACCAATTACAGCTGTTTATACTGATTTTGAGCATTGGACAGAATCAATGGAAGAAAATGGCTGGATTTCTAATAAATCAGGTTCATTCATAACTAATCCTAACAAGGATGGCGGAATTGAGAATGAGGAAGAAGGAGGTGGTAATTCTCCAACGCCAACTCCTGCTAAGGAGTCATCTGATTTGACAATTGCTTCAACTTCTGCTTCTATCATTCTCTCTGCTTTAGGAACAGAAGCATCGGCAACGATTGATTATACAACCTCGAGCACTGGAGAAATCACCATTTCTACAAGCAATAATGAAGTTTCTGCAACATGCGATCCTTCAACTAAGAAGATTACAATAACTACAAGTTCTGTTGTGTCGGGCGTTACAATAACACTAAGCCAGGCAGAGGATGGAAATTATAATGCATCTGAAAATAAGACTATCATTGTGACTTCTATGCTGGAAGGTAGTCATGCTGCTATTACTCTCGGAGGAGAAGCATTGACAATTTCAGATTACACATTTAGCCGTTCTTATGGCGAAAAGGATTTTGAATACACTATTGATAAGAGGTATTTTGAGCAAGCAACAAAGGTAACAGTAGAATTGACATCAAGATCTTCTACAAAATTGAATGCTTCAGTAATTCAAGATGGATTGTATAATGCAAAAGATAACGCTTCTCATACAATAGAAATAACTAGTACAGAGCATATATCAAGGATTAAAAACGAAGGGTTAAAGATAATTGATTGGGCAATCCCATATCCTGACAACTGTGATAAGGTTGCATCAATCAGCATTACTGTAGAATAAAACAGGAGAATCAAGGGACAGTCATTGATTCGCTTAAGATTCACAAAACTTTTCTCTCTTGCAAACCTCCACAAATAACATCAAGCGCAGGCTCACCAACAGCCTGCGCTTTTTTCTGTCCCTACCATTTTCTTTATTAGTAATTTGGAGGAATAAATAAAAAGATTTACCTTTGTGGCGGAAATAAATGAGATTCTATATGAATACTAAGGTTTGCGAAACAATAAAAGAGTATTTTAAGACAAAACCTATTCAAAAGGCTTGGCTATTTGGTTCTTTCTCTAGAGGCGAAGAAAGACCAGATAGTGATGTGGACATTATTATATCTTTTATGCCAGGCACCAAAATGGGATTGCAATTTTTCGCAATGATTATTGACCTTGAAAAACTGCTAAATCGTCCTGTTGATCTAGTAGTTGATGGTGATATTTTATCTTTTGCCTCAGAAAATGTAAATAAAGACAAAGTCCTAATATATGAGAGAGCCGCTTAGAGACAGAGGCAGATTGGAACACATCCTCGATGCCATTTGGCTTCGTCAACCTTCATTTCCTTTAGCACCCCTCAATCAAATAACATCAAGCGCAGGCTCACCAACAGCCTGCGCTTTTTTTTGTGCCATTCTTCTTGAACACCAACATAATCATCTATTTAGCCCGTGTGAACTGTCAAGCACGAAATAGGGCAGAAAGTTTTGGACGATAAAGTTGGGGTGGATGTATAGGCTCTTTGGTTGATGCAACGAAGGCTATGTTGTGTGCTATTCTACGAAACGGAAGACGCGGATGCCGGTGTGCTTGGCTTGCTTGGCTTCGTAGTCGTAGAAAGTCTCAGGGCTGAGGAGAACTTTCTTGTAGAGACTGGAAGCATGGAGGAGATGGAGCTTGTTGCCCTTCCAGAAGGCGATGCCGATGTGGCGCGTGTCGAGGCCGTCGGCGTCGGTGAGCATGGCTACGATGTCACCATCTTTCACCATGCCGAGAGAGGATGTCTTGAGCCATGAGAGGTTCTTCTTTGGTATGTAACGGAACTTCTGACCGTTGCCTTCGGTTTCGTATTTCTTTATCACAGGGACAAACTCTGGGTGGTTTTTCAACTGCTTGTAAGAAGAAGGGTGGGCAGTCATGTAGTTGATGTTGATTGTTTGCACGGCTGTGAAGGGACCGAGGTTGCTTGTCTGCGAGAGGGCAGGGGCAATGTCTTTCACGATGCCAAGTTTCTCATTGTCAGCAGCCCACCATGTGAAGTAGTGGAGGCGCGATGTGTAGTCGGTCAGCTTGCCATTGCGCCAGCGAATTGTGGAGAGGTTGCGGCAGTAGTCCTTGAATGTGCGAGCGTCCTGCTTGTCGCACATGGCAAGGGCTGTGACTGTTTCGACAAATGTGGTGCAGTCCAGTCCGTGTAGGTTGACTATGAGATGTTCTTTGTCGCCGTTCTCTAAGGTGTGGGCAACATAGGGGAGGCCGAGGAATTTCTTGCCGAAGTAGAAAATGGGATTTTCTTTGCCTCGCTGTGTTTTTGCTTCGTTGAGGAGCTTGACAACGAGGGTGCTATCGGCTTTTGTGTATTCAACTTCTTGTGCTTCGGCAGAGAGGGGGAAGAGCGAAGAAAGAAGAATGAAAAATGAAAAATAACAAATGTAAAGTGAGGGACGAAGGGAATGGATGAACTTTTTCATGATGTTGTTGAGAATAAATGATTGGTGCAAAGATAGTGTAATAATCTGTGATTAGCTTGTTTCGTTTTGATTTATTTCGTACATTTGCATAAATTAAGTTTAAATCAAATTCTTTGTACTATAAATTGAATAACACGAAAATGAATTTCCTGGAAGAAAAGATTTTGGAAGACGGCAAGATCTATGCTGGTAATGTGCTGAAAGTGGACAACTTTCTGAATCACCAGATTGACATAGACATCATGCGTCAGATTGCATACGAGTTTAAGCGCAGGTTCAAGGGCGCAGAGGTGACGAAGGTGCTTACCATCGAGGCGAGCGGCATTGCTATTGCTACGATGCTGGCTGACCTCTACGATGTGCCTGTGGTGTTTGCGAAGAAGAGCCAGACGGTGAATAGCACCGACGACAAGTATGTGGCTCAGGCATATTCGTTCACTCACAAGAGAATGAACAATGTGTTTGTGTCGCGTCCTTACATGTCTGCCGACGACAAGGTGCTGATTGTGGATGATTTCCTTGCCGATGGCGAGGCTGCAAGTGCGCTGATCGACATTGTGAAGCAGGCTGGCGGCTCGGTGTCGGGAATTGGCGTGGCGATAGAGAAGGGCGTGCAGAATGGAGGCAAGAAGCTTCGCGAGGCTGGCTATCATCTTGAGTCAATCGCTATCATTGACGAGATGGATTTTGAGAGCCAGACAATTAAGTTTAGAGAACAATAATTTTTAATAAGAATAACTATGAGTAATCTTTATCAGTTAGATGGCAGAGTGCCAATTGCACAGGCAGTGCCATTTGGATTGCAGCATGTGCTGGCAATGTTTGTGAGCAATATCACGCCAATCATTATCCTTGCCAATGTGGTGGGCATAGATCAGGAACTGAGCAGTGTGCTGGTGCAGAACTGCATGATAATTGCAGGTATAGGTACGCTGATTCAGCTTTATCCAATCTGGCGCATAGGTTCGAAGCTGCCAATCGTGATGGGCATCAGCTTCACATTCCTTTCTTTGGCAATTGCCATTGGTGCATCGCAGGGCATGGGAGTGCTTATGGGAGCAGTCATCATTGGCGGCTTGGTAGAGGGCTTGCTTGGCCTTTTCGCAAAATACTGGATTAAGATTATCTCTCCGGTTGTGGCTGCTACAGTGGTTATCTCTATCGGTTTCTCGCTGTTGCCAATCGGCGCAAACTCATTTGCTGGCGGACAGGGCGCAGCTGACTTCGGTGCTACAAACAACTGGATTGTCGGCACTGTGACTCTGCTTGTTTGCTTGCTCTGCCAGGTGTTTGCCAGAGGCTTCCTCCGCTCGCTCTCTGTGCTTGTGGGTCTTGTTGTAGGCTACATCCTCGCAGTGTGCTTGGGCATGGTTGACTTCACTGGCATTGGCAATTGCAGCATTGTTGCTTTGCCACGCGTGTTGCCATTCACTCCTGAGTTCAACATAGGCGCAATCCTCTCAATCATTGCCATCTTCCTTGTGTCTGCCACAGAGACAATTGGCGACTCTACAGCTTTGGCATCGGGTGCGTTGAATCGTGACATCACTCAGAAAGAGCTCTCAGGATCAATCTCTTGCGATGGCTTCGTGAGTGCTATTGCTGGTGTGTTTGGCTGCACTCCAATCACATCGTTCAGCCAGAATGTGGGACTTGCAGCAATGTCTAAGGTGGTCAACCGCTTTGCCATTGCTACAGGAGCTTGCATCATGATTATCGGCGGCATCTTCCCTGTGGTGGGCTATGTTCTCACAACAATTCCTCAGGCAGTGCTTGGCGGATGCACAATCATGATGTTCGGCTCAATCTTGTTTGCAGGTTTTGGCATGATGGCAAAGTGCGGCTTCAGCCAGCGTAATATGATTATTGTTTCAACTGCATTGAGCATTGGCCTCGGATTCACAGCAGCTTCTGATATGTTCAATATCTTCCCAGAGATTATCCAGACAATCTTTGCTCAGAACTGCGTGGCAGTTGTGTTCCTCCTTGCTGTGGTGCTGAATCTTGTGCTGCCGAAGGAGGTGGAGTAGGGGTTTTAGGTAAAGGTTAATGGTTAAGGATTAATGGTTAACGGTTAAGGATTTGGGATTAACGGTTAGAGTAGAGGGCGTAGAACAGCCGCTTTGACCTTTACCTTTAATAGTTATAGGGTATTTTTTACAGTAGAGAAACAGAGATGAAGAAAAAGTATGTATTATGGGCAGTGGTTTTGGCTGCGGTGCTTCCTACTGGATGGGTGTGCGAGACACATGCTCAGACCACAGTGAAGACAACGCCACAGAAAGGCTATGTCCATGGCACAGTGCTTGACGAAAATGGTGAACCGCTGATAGGCGCTAAGATTACCCTCCGAATGAAGGGCGGGCTTGAGTCGCTGTCTGCTACCGACGACGAGGGCAACTTCTCCTTTGCTGTGACTGGCAACGAAGAGAGGCTCTATGCTTCTTTCATCGGATTTGAGGAAAGCCAGCAGTTCATCAAGCCGGGCAAGACGAAATATGTGTTCCGCCTCCGTCCTGACGATAAGCAGCTGGATGAGGTGGTGGTGACTGGTTATCAAACCATTGACAAGCGCAAGCTGACAAGCGCCATCACTAGCGTGACAGCCGACGACCTTGACTTCAAGGGAGCGCTGACAGTGGACCAGATGCTGGAAGGCAAGGTGGCAGGTCTGCTCACAATGACCACAAGTGCCACTCCTGGCGCACAGACATCGATGCGTCTGCGTGGCTCAACCACCTTCACAGGCAGCCGTGAGCCGCTGTGGGTGATTGACGGCATGATATACGAAGACCCTGTGCCGCTGTCGGCTGACGACATAAATTCGCTTGACAACATTAATCTTATAGGCAATGCAATCACAGGACTCAATCCGCAGGATATTGAGCGAATTGATGTGCTGAAGGATGCCAGTGCCACTGCTATCTACGGTACTCGTGCCAGCAATGGCGTGATTGTGGTCACTACAAAAACGGGACAGGCAGGAAAGACACACATCAACTACTCATTCAACGCAATGGCTCAGCGTCGCCCACACTACAGCGACTTTGAACTCATGACCTCAAAGCAGCGCATTGATGCGAGCCGCGAGATTATGGAGAAAGGGCTCTACTTTGAGAGCATGCCAGAGCGCTACGGCTACGAGGGAGCTATGATGAACTACTGGGATAAGAAGATAAGCTTCAGCGAGTTCCAGCAGCAGGTGTCGCAGATGGAGGCTTACAACACCGACTGGTTTGGTGCCCTCTATCGCAATGCATTCTCTCACACCCATAGCGTCAGCCTCTCGGGCGGAACGAGCAACACTCGCTACTATGCTTCGGTGGGCTTTGACAAGGATAACGGCTCGGAGCGAGGCACAGACCTGCAGCGTGTAACTGCCCGCATCAACCTCAACACCCATGTGTCGAACAGCGTCACTCTCGACCTTCGTCTTAATGGCTCTGTGCAGGATGCAAGCTACAACCCTGGCTATTATTCAGCATTTGACGAGGCATACTACACCAACCGTATCTTCCCTTGCTACAATAGCGATGGCTCCCTTGCATACATACAGAAATACATCACTACCGACCAGACAACGCAGAAGAATGTGTATGGCAAGTACAACATTCTCAATGAGTTTGGCAATGGCGGGCAGGATGTGAAGAACAAGAGCCTCAACCTTACTGCATCCCTCAACTGGGACATAATGAAGGGACTTCGCTACAACACTACTGTGGGAATGACAACCACAACGAACATCACTGAGGACTGGATAGGCGAGGAGTCGTTCTATGCTGCTCAGCTGCGTGGCTACGACTATGGAGCAACACCTCCTCGCACGGATGCCAATGCTCAGTCGTATTTGCCAGACGGTGGTTTGTGGTCAAGCTCAACTACAAATCAGTATTCATACTTGTGGCGCAATCAGCTGAACTACAACTTCGACATCGACAATAAGCACTTCTTCAATTTCGACCTCGGTCATGAGGTGTCATCGGTTCAGTATAGAGGCAATGCCACAGGCACCATACCAGGCTACATGCCAAGTCAGGGCGAGTCGTTCTCCCCAATCTGGGCAGGGTCTGCAAGCGACGCAACATCATACTATTGGTATCTGCGCCACTGGTTCATGGCGTCGGGCAGCAATCCTATGGCATTTCCTACCATCACCGATAAGAAGAGCAACAAGCTGTCGTTCTATATGACTGCTACATATTCTTATCATGACTATTTCTCTTTCAACTTCAATGTGCGCAACGATGGTTCAAACCGTTTCGGACAGTATGAAAGTGAGAAGTTTAATCCTGTGTGGTCAATGTCAGGCAGAGTGAATCTGCACGAGCTTGGAGTGCTGAAGGATGTGGACTGGATGAACATGCTGGCAGTGCGTGGCTCTTACGGATACAGAGGAAGCGTGCCAACAGCAACTCCTTACCTCATTCTCAACACGCCAAAGAAGAGTAGCGTGTCGGGCGAGCTGTATGCCAACATTCATGACTATCCGAACTCAAACCTCAAGTGGGAGAAGACATCAACCTATAACTTAGGCGTTGATGCTTCGTTCTTCAAGGATCGTGTACATTTCGGCGCAGACTTCTACCACAGCCGTTCGACCGACCTTATCTCCAACCGTGCTGTGTCGCTTGTGAATGGCACAACTTCCCTCTATTTCAACGATGGCGAAGCAACAAACACTGGTATTGAGTTCAGCATCAACACACTCAACATCAAGACAAAGGATTTCCGCTGGCGCACTTCATTCATGTATTCTTACAACAAGAACACCGTGAAGCGAGGCACTGTGGATGACAACACATACATCGACTATCTGAATGGCTCGGTGGTGAAGGATGGCTCAAGCATTGATGGCTTCTATTCTTATCAGTTCGCTGGACTTGATGAGCATGGTTTGCCACGCTACAAAGGACTGACAGGCAATGCTCCTGGAATGTCTCGCGATGAGTTCCTTAGCACAATCCTTTCATTCTCAGGCACTCGTATTCCTCGCAGCTACGGCAGTTTCTCTACAGAGTTCAGCTGGAAGGGCATCTCGCTTCGTGCGCAGTTCTCTTACAAGCTAGGCTACAAGCAGCGTCTGCTTGCACTCTATCAGGATGGAAGTCCGGCACTTCCACAGCCAGAGGACAACATGAATGCAGCATTCGTAAATCGCTGGCGTGTGCCGGGCGACGAGGCTCATACAAACATACCAGGATTGTCAAATGTTAGTCTCGACATGCCTGACGGATACACTCCTATCACTCCTGAGAACGAGTATAAATACACCATGGTGGATATGCGCTATAAGTCGTATGCAGGCCCTTCTACATACACAGGATGGTTCATGTATGACTATTCGGATGCGCGTCTCGTGAAGGGTGACCACATTCGTCTCCGCTCGCTCACTGTGGGCTACGACATTCCGACTCAGTGGCTGAACAGCATCGGCATTGCTAATTGCCGCATCGACTTCCAGGCGCAGAATCTTGGCGTGTGGGCATTCGACAGAAAACTGAAGGGACAGGATCCTGATCAGGTCGCATCAATCGGTATGCCTGTGCTGCCAACATTTAATTTTGGAATACAAATAGGATTTTAGAAGACCGTAAAGGAATAAAGGATGAATAATACATTTATTGAAATAAAAACAAAGATGTTGCGAGTTGTGATGCTTCTTGCTCTTTCTCTCTGTGGAGGAGTTGCAGGAGGATTGTTTTCATCTTGCTCTGACTTCCTGAAAGAGGAGGACAAGGATCAGGTGATTCCTCGCACCATCGAGCAGTATGAGGCAATGCTGCATCAGCATGGATTCCTGAAGGTCACTTGGTTCTATAAGTCGGACTTGATGACCGACGATATCACGGAGAATGCAAGTGCTACAACTACTGCTAAGAACCCATACAAGGGACTTTATGCGTGGGCAAGAGATGTGGAGCGTACAGGCTCGGGTGAACGCACGAGTGCTACAAACAATATGTGGGAACAGCTGTATAATGATGTGCTCGTGGCAAACTACATCATCGAAAGAGCTGACGACGCAGAGGGCACTCAGTCGCAGCGCGACTACCTGATAGGCGAGGCATATTTCCTTCGTGCACGCTCTTATTTGGAACTGGTGAACATCTATGCTCCTGTGTATGAGGCATCAACAGCAAATGCGCCAGGTGTGCCTTTGCGACTTGGCACAGGTGTGGTGAATGACTATGAGCGTAACTCGGTGGGGGAGGTCTATCGCCAGATAGAGTCGGATCTTAAAGATGCTGTTGCTCGTTTTGATGCTTCGAAAGAAACAATGTCATTGTGGCATCCGAATAAGAAGGCTGCTCTGTTGCTTCTTTCGCGTACATATTTATATAAAGGAGAGTGGCAGAAAGTTGTTGATACAGCAAGCGAGCTGATTGCTATGTGTCCTCAGGGATTGTACAACCTGAGAGTGCAGCCAAACTCGCCAGTGGTGACTAAGAGCAACCCTGAGGTGCTTCACTCTTTCGGTTCTTGCTCAGAGCTGATAATCACAGACAATGAGGGCGTGCAGCAGAACGATGTGCCAAACTTGTATAAGGACAACAGCAGCTCTATTGCTGTGTATGGCGTGTCAAAGTCGCTGAGCACTGCATATCATACAGGCGATTGCCGCCCATACACTTATTTCTTCCCAACATCGAGCGGAATAGATGTTCCTGCAAAGTGGCACACTCAGTTCACTAAGCTTGGAGCATACTCTTACCGCTTAGCTGAGGCTTATCTGTCTCGCGCTGAAGCTTATGCAGCTTTGGGCACTACAGACAAGGCGTTGGAAGATGTTAGGAAAGTGATTGCGACTCGCGTTGAGGACATCAACAAGGTGGCGTTTCCAAGCGTGAATGCAGGCGACTACGCTCTTCAGTTGAGAAAGTTCATTGTGGATGAGCGCCGCTTGGAGTTCTGCGGAGAGAATCATCGCTGGTTTGACCTTCGTCGCACCACATCATGGTATCCTCAGGAGCTCACTCATGTGTTCACGCTGAGTGTGTCGGCAAACAGCAGCTCGACAGGTGTGGCACAAGGCACAGAGACTTATACGCTTAAAGCTCAGAGTCCTAACTACACATTCGAGCTTCCAGAGAGCGAGACAGAAGTGAATGGTGCAATTGCTCCATACGAATTGCGCGAAACAATTAGCCCTGTAACAAAATAAGATTGTTATGAGAAGAAAATTATTATACATACTTTCGGCGGTCTTCATGCTTCATGCTTCACTCTTCATTCTATGCAGTTGCGGTGAGAGTGAGGACACATCTCCGTCAAATGCAGACAAGGATCGCATGGAGCAGCTGGTTGACCGCTCTGTGCCACGCATTAAGGAATTTTGCGATGACTACGGAACATACATTTTGTATGACTTCGACAAGCAGCTGGACTTTGTCTATCAGTTTGAACAAGCAACAAACTGGCAGAATGCTAAGTTAGAGATGCTTGATAAAGAGGAGGCTGCAGTGGCTGTTGATTACCTCTACGACCATTTCTTCTGCAACTACTCTGCTGATTTCAAGAAGAAGTATTTCCCTCGTAAGCTCTTGCTTGTCAACTCTATAAAAGCACAAACATTGGGAGTGGCAGAGCCTGACGACATGGGCTATGTGGATGCCGCAGCCAACATAAACAGCATGACAATCGCCTTCAACAAGGCAAAGATGAATGTGCTGACAGAGGCTGAAAAAGCAGACTATCTCAAGTCGCTCAACTTCGTGCTTATCGGTGGTTATCTCATCAATGTGCGTTCTGAGTATCCTGTAGGCGACACATACCTTGCTTACTCGCTGTCTTACTATTCTTCACTGATGGATCCGAAGCGCACTCAGGCTCGTTTCCTCTCAGATGAGTTCTTCTACAACAAAGGATTCTTCCGCCCTGATGAAGACGAGTCAACATACTTTGTTTCAGCAGAGGAGGACTTGATAGCTTTTGCCCGCAACTTTGTGTATATGGATGAAGAAATGCATGATTTGCTTATTGAGTATCCGCTCATGGCAGAGAAGATGCACTTCTTGGCGCAGGGCTTGCAGGACATGGGCGTGGATGTGAAGAAAGTGAATCCTTGGATTGAGGATTTCCTTGCTATTGAGAATGCAAGCGTAAAACCTGCAATTTCGGTTGCTCCAATAGTGACAACATCGAAGGATGCAATAGCCAATATCACATTCAGTCGTGGTGCTCGCGATTTTGCAAAGGCAGAGGTGCTTGTGAATGGCGAAGTGGCAGCAGAAATTGATCTTGCAGATTGTGCGACAGCTGCAAAGTTCATGAAGTCAGTGGAAATCACAGGCTTGGTGGAAGGTGCTAACAATGTGGAGGTGCGTGTGTATGAGGCTGGTCGCACTCGTCCATCGCAGACAGTGACTGTCGTGGCAAGCTATGTGAATATGAAGAACATTGAGAGATTCATCATCACAAATTCTGAAGGTGGTCTGTACAAGTTCTATGAGTATAAAGACTACGATTATGCCGATGACAAGAATGTGCCGGGCATGACAACTGTGCGTTTCGTGAAGAGCCCAACAGAGATTGACTACAACACTGGTGTGGAGAAGGGCGGCATAACTCGCTACTGGAAGGTATATAAGGAAAGTGGGCGAGTGACAAAGATTGTGGTGGTGGACGAAACCATTGACTATGCTGCATACAAGCCTATTCATGAGGTGATTATGACCTACGACTTCATCTACAACGAATATGGCGAACTTGTTGAGGCTAAGCGCAATGGCGAGACTTTCGTGACAGATGTGGTGTATGCAGGTGGCGATATCATTCGCTACTCATACGAAGGCAAGCCTTACATTCCTGTTTATGCTTCTGCAGAAGGACGAACTGCGCGTGTGGATTGCCTCGATGCAAACATGTCTGGCCATTGCTTCAAAATGGATGGTACAGAGGATGCTAACCCATACTACATCTCAGGACTTCCTGCTGTTATTCCTGGCACAGAGGCAGAGATTCCGATTCAGTTGCTCTATAGCCAGTATTTGTTCAACTCGCTCGAAGGGGTGTGGAATGCTGGCTGGAAAATGGAAGACGGCACGAACTTTACTGTAGTTGATTTAGAGAACATTACATGGACATTCACATTCATCCTGAAATAAAGATGTTTTTTTAGCCGTTTTGTCGTTTAATTGTATATTCGATAAATCGTATAGTCGTTTAATCGTTTTAATAATATAGATTATGAATTTATCAGTAAATAAGATTATGAGACCTAAGCCATGTCTTTACTCTCTGTTTTTTGTTCTTTTCATGCTTATGCCTCTATTTGCAATGGGTGCAAAGCAACCAACAGACGAGCAGCTGAAGGCGCTCTGCCGTGATGCAAGTTTCAAGATTCAGGAGGCAACTTCTGAAGAACAGCGTCAGCAGATTTTCTCTACTCTCACTGCGGACTTTGAGAAGCAGGCAGACATGAGCAAGGTATCGGTTCAGCAGGTAGATATGATGTTTGAATTTGGCGGCATCACACTTGCTCCATATCTTTCTAATTGGCTTGCTCCTGTGCTTAGTACAAAGGCAGAAAAGGAGGGTGGTGTGTATGCTTTCTGTGCATGGAAATATATGCCTCGCAAGGATCAGTTCCATCAGTCGGAGGAGGAAGTGATGGCATTGAAGCGATTCCTCGACGATGCTAGCTTGCAGAAGGTAATTGAACAGCAGTCGGAGGTGGCTCGTGATGTCATCAATGGTATCTCGACATTCAAGAATGCTAACTGGCTCACACAGTCTTTCCCTGAGAGCGCTGCAAAATTTCTCAAGTGCTCATTGCCAGATGTGGCTGTGGGTGAGTGTGTTAAGGTGTTCAACTCGATTGTGTATGCCGACAGCGTGCCAGCAGAGGTGCGAGACAATATCCGCCAACTCGTTCTTGGACAATATACAAAGCTTGCAAACTCTACTGACAATCAGCGTATAAAGAAGAATTGTAATGCACAGATAGAGTATCTGGAAGGCCCATTCGCAAAGGGAACTCTTGTGGGCGAAAAGGCACCTCAGCTGCATTTCGTCACAGTGTTGCATCAGCAGGGCGACAGCATCTGCAAGGTGGAGATTAGTGATCTTCAGTCATTGTTTGCTAAGCCAGAGCCTCCAGTTGTGATGCTTGACTTCTGGGCAACTAAGTGCGTGCCTTGCATTCAGTCATTCCCAGAGATTGCAGAGGTGCAGGAGCATTTCAAGGACAAGAATGTGATTATCTTTGGCATCACCTCTCTCCAGGGATATTTTGTTGACACGCCAAACCACCGCACAGTGCAGTGCCGCAACAATGCAGAGAAGGAACTTGGCTTGTTCCCTGCCTACATGAAGAGCATGGGCATCAACTGGCATATAGGTGTGACAGAAGAGGATGTGATGAACACAGATTACGGCGCGCTTGCCATTCCTCACATTGCCCTCATCGATAAGCAGGGGTGTGTGCGCTACAATGCTCTTTCGGCAGATAAGGAAGAGAAAATTAAACTTATTGAAAGTCTTCTTGTCGAATAGAGTGGGTAACGGTTAAAGAGCCCCCTCCTAGCCTCCCCCCCCGAAGGGGAGGAACTCCATGCGGGCAGGAGAAGGGAGTGAAAGATTAAGGATAAAAGAATAACAATATAAATTTAATAGTTAAACAACCTCTGCCATCTACTCCCCTCCATGTAAGTGAGGGGCAGGAGGGAGGGTCTTAATAAATGAATATGAAAAAGACAGCACTTATTTCTGCTTTGCTATGCTCAGTTGCGCTTGCTGCATCTGCTCAGAAGGTGAAGCCTTTGAAAATCTCTTTCACTGCTCAAGACAAGAGCGTGAATCCAGTAGAGATTCAGTTTGCAGAAACTGATACAATCATTCCTATGACAATTGTGGGCGACACAACTGCCACATCGAAGAATACTCAGGGCAGCGTAACCCTCAATCTGAAAGAGCCTACTTATGGCGTAATCACTTATCGCTGGAAGCGCTCTACTGTTTATCTTGAGCCAGGCAAGGATTTTGCCATCGCTTGGGACCTCACTCCTGCAGCACTCACAGCTTCTGTGACAAGCAAGAAGTCGCAGGTGAATCCTTATCTCAGTAGTGGCGAGCAGAAAGGCCCTCTCATGGGTGACTTTGGCAAGGAACCAGAGGAGATTCTTCCGTTGCTTGAGGAGTATGTGACAAACTGCTATAAGGTGGTTGACAGCAAGAAACTTGACAAAGAGTTTGTGGCAAAGGAGAAGCAGCGCATTGAATACTGGATCTATGGATTCCTTGCTCAGTATGCACAGCAGAAACCATGCGACGATCCTGTTTATGACAAGCTGAAGGAACTCTCTGAGCGTAACGAGGCATGGCTCATGCAGATGCCTGAATACACTAACTATATGTACAGCGCAATCACTACTCTTGCACTTCGTGACATGGACATTGAGGATTCTCAGGAAGGTCAGACAAAGGCTGTGACAGCAGTGCTTGAGTATGCTGCTGAACACATCAAGGATAACAAGCCTTTGCTTGAGTACATCGTAGGCAGCAATGCTGTTGCTCATGTAGCTAACAATGGCAATGAGGGTGGTGAGCGCATCAAGGAAATCTTCGAGGCAAATGTCTCTGACCCAGAAATCACTAATGCATTCAATATCGCATGGGCTAATGGTGCAGTTCTCTCAAAGGGCAAGCCTTCGCCAGAGTTCTCATTCCCAGACATTGATGGCAAGATGGTTTCTCTCAAGGATCTTCGCGGTCGCTATGTGTATATCGACTGCTGGGCAACATGGTGCGTGCCATGCCGTGGCGAGATTCCTGCCCTTCAGAAGCTTGAGGAGATGTTCAAGGGCATGAACATCGCATTCGTCAGCATCTCTTGCGACCGCGACAAGGCAAAGTGGGAGACTGCAGTGCGTGAAGGCAAGATGGGAGGCATTCAGCTCTGGGGCAACGAGGACAATGAGTTCCTTCAGAAGTATCGTGTGAATGGCATTCCTCGCTTCATCTTCCTCGACCCTACCGGTCGCATCATCAACCCAGACATGACTCGCCCTTCTGATCCAGCAACTATCGAAGCTCTCGGAATGGTGGCAATGCCAATGGAAGAGGAATAGCCCAATAACTATTAAGCTATTGAGCCTTTTCATAGATTATATCAGCGGCAATTCCAAAAACAATGGAATTGTCGCTTATTGTATGTTTGATAGTGGAAAGAAAGGGCTGAAGGATGAGAGTTAGAAGATGCTTGCCTCCAAAAACCTCAGCTCTGCTTCGAGCATTTCTAGCTTATGCATTCTTGCTCCGTTCTCTCGCGCAATCTCAAGAGGTCGTGTATATAAATAATGTATCTCCATTGGGCGGTGGAAATCGTAGTCGAGCTTCATGCTTGGAGAGTAGGGTGTCATCTCGTCCGTCATTTGTATCATCTTGTCGGCAAAGGAGTAGTCGAGGTTAGGCGCTCCGCAAGCATGGGCTGCGGTGATTACTTCATGCATCTGGTCATAGATGAGTTGTCGTGTGGAAGGATTCTGCAATAGGAGGTCGGTGCGAGTGTTCAGCGCAACTGTCATTCCATTGAATGGCATATTCCATACGGCTTTTCTCCATCGTGCTTCGTAGTATTCCACTTCAGCAGCAGTGACTCCTGCTTCTGCCAAATCGGACAGCAAGGTAGCAAGAAGCTCTTTGTCAGTGCATGAATAGTTGCCGATGTTGATGCTGCCATAGCACTGATGATTCACTACTCCAGGATCTGTCTTTGCTGAGCAGATGAAAGCAAGCCCAGCAGCAAGCTGTATGCCGGGCAGCATTTTTTCCACATCTTGCTCCACGCCGATGCCATTTTGTATGAGCAGAACGAGAGTGCCGGTTTTTAGCAACGGTGGCAATAGGGTAGGGAGAAGGTGGTTGTTTACCGATTTTAGGCTAACCATCACCACATCGCACTTTGGCATATTAGCAGTTGAGTTGTATGCATTTACTTTTTCAAGAATGAAATCGCCATCGCATGAATTTACTTGCAAACCGTTGTTCATAACAAAGTCATAATCTCGATGCAAGAGAAAATGAACATCTTTGCCTGCATGAGCAAGCTTTGCTCCGTAATAGCCGCCAATGGCGCCTGTGCCAATTATTCCGTATGTCATATTTCTTGAGTATCTGTTTTTAGTTACAATGCAAAGATAGCTTTTTCTATCCACAAACAGCCTTTGAGATGGTGTTTTTCTTTGTTTTGTCAGTAGAAATGACAAAGTAGGCAGAGAAAAACATGCAACGCTGACAAATTGTCGTCAGTGTCAGCATGCATGAATAAAAATAAATGGGTGGCACAAGGTTTGACTCTACAATAAAG